>JBAQUW010000115.1:0-7550 GCA_049297755.1 Alphaproteobacteria bacterium | reverse complement strand
CTGCCCGTCCTGTACGAATAAGAACTATGACTCATCCCGTCTTTGGCCGCAGTCTTAAGGTTCTGTGCGCGCCTCTCCCTCACTAAAAACCAAACCGCCCCACAAGGGCGGTTTGTGCTTGCCAGAGAGCCCGCTCTCTGGCATAGTTTTTTTGTACACACTTCTTTGTTTTCCCCTCAGCGCAACCAGTAAGGAGTTGTCATGAGCAATGCTGTACAAAAGCCAGAGACGTCCCATACCCTGTATGTGACCTTTTTTGACCAGCCAGTTCCCACCAATATGTCTTTGTATCGCATGGGTAAAAAAAATCGGCTGGATGTGGATACGTCCAAGGCCGACCCGATGCTCAGCCTTGGTTTGAGCGGCCAGCTGATGAGCAGTGCCACCTACCTTGGCGGCTGCTATTTTGGCCGTATGGTGACAGAGCCGGGCGAAATCGTGTGGGTGGCATGGCCATACCATGGCGGAAAGCCCAAGTTTGTCCCCATCAAGACCTACAAGAAGGTGGCCGATAAGCTGCTGTGCTCGGGGGCCGAGTTTGCCCAAAGCTTGATTATGCAAGAGCTGTTTGCACTCACCAAGGGCACGGGCGAAACTGACCTCAGCGCCTCGGAAGTGGTGCTGGTGCAGCTGAAGGAACTGGGCGATATGGGCGTGGGTGCCTCTACCTCTCATGTGACACATAGCGAAGAGGGCTTTGTGGTTCATGCCGCTATGCCCGATGGCAGCCTGTTGTTCCTGACCCCCACAGGGCCAAAGGTGCAAACCCGCACGGCTTCGCAAGAAGGTGTGGTGTTTACCAAGACCGACCGCCTTGAAGTGCTTATGCCCGTGGGCAGCGCCTAACCTGAACTTGAGCAGCCCCACGGGGCTGCTTTTTTATGTTATAGTGTTCCCATGCAAGCAAGCCCCGCCTTTGTTTATACTGCTATTGAAAAACCACTGCTGCCTATTCTTGCAGATATGGAACGTTGCGGCGTGTTGGTCGACCGTGCGCAATTGGGCAAACTCAGCCAAGAATTTGCGGTGGTGATGGCGCGGGAAGAAGGGGGGATCCATGCCTTGGCAGGCAAAGTGTTTAACGTGCAATCGCCCAAACAATTGGCGGAAGTGCTCTTTACAGATATGCACATAGATGCAGGAAAAAACAAAAAACTTTCCACAAATGTAGATGTATTAGAAGAATTGGCGGAACAGGGGCATAGTATCGCCCGCCGCGTGTTGAATTACCGCAGCGTGGCCAAACTGCGCAGTACTTATACCGAGGCCTTACAAGCGCAAATCAACCCCAAAACAGGCCGCGTGCACACCAGCTATAACCCTGTAGGGGCCGCCACGGGCCGCCTTTCCAGCACTGACCCTAATCTGCAAAATATCCCTGTCCGCACGGAAGATGGTCGCAAAATCCGTAGCGCCTTTATTGCCCCCGCGGGCCATGTGCTGATGAGTGCCGACTATAGCCAAATTGAATTGCGTCTGCTGGCGCATTTGAGCGGCAGCGTGGCCTTGCGCCAAGCCTTTGCCGAAGGCCGCGATATCCACGCCTTCACCGCCGCCCAAGTGTTTGATGTTCCCCTCGATGCCGTGAGCAAAGACCAACGCCGTGTGGCCAAAATCCTCAACTTTGGCCTTATTTACGGCATGGGGGCAGGCAGCGTGGCGGCGCAGTTGGGTATTCCTAAAACCGAGGCGCAAGACTATGTGAACCGCTTCTTTGCCCGTTATGATGGCGTGAAGGAGTATATGGAGGCGAACAAGGAATTCGCCCGCCAGCATGGTTATGTGCAAACGCTCTATGGCCGCCGCATTCACCTGCCCGACATGAAAAGCTATAACGGCGGCCTGCGCGCAGGGGCGGAACGCGCGGCCATCAATGCGCCTTTGCAAGGCAGCAATGCCGATATGATTAAACTGGTTATGCCCAAAATTGCCGCCGCCCTGCGTGCTGCAAACCTGCAAGCCCGCATGGTGATGCAAGTGCATGATGAATTGATTTTAGAAGTGCCAGAGACAGAAATTGAGCCTGTCACAACCCTTGTGCGCAACTTGATGGAAACCACCACCGCATTGGCCGTACCCGTGGCCGTGGGCATTGGTATGGGGCCAAATTGGGACGCTGCGCACTAGTCTTGCTCCTTAGCCGCCAAGCTTAGCCATTCAGCGCCTTCACCGCTTCTTTCCGCTCATACATGGCTTTGTCGGCGGCCGAGAGAATGGTTTCAATGTCGCCCGTATGGTCGCCACCAAAAATTTGCACGCCCACGCTGGCGGTGCAGCTGATGGTGTGGCCTTCCAGTTCCACCACTTGTTTACGAATGGCACGCTCCACCACCTGCCCTTTAAACTTGGCTTGTGCTTCCGAAACCTCGCCCATCAGCACGGCAAACTCATCACCGCCAATGCGGGCCACGGTATCTGTCTCGCGGAACAAGCCTTGTAACGTTCTGGCCGTGGCCACCAGCACCGCATCGCCCACAGGGTGGCCGTGGGTGTCGTTGATGCTCTTAAAGTCGTTTAAATCCACATACAGCACGGCACCAAGGCGGCCATAACGGCGGGCATGCTTCATGGTGCGTTGCAGGCTTTCTTCAAACCATAAGCGGTTGGCTAGGCCAGTCAAGTGGTCGGTGTTGGCCAGTTCCACCAGTTCTTGCTCGGCGCGTTTGCGGCGAGAAATATCGTTCACATATACCGCCACGCGGGGGCAACCGCTTTCGTGGCCATCTTCAGGCAGGGGCAAGCGCGTCATGCTCATGGCCACAAAGCGGGGCTTTCCGCCTACTTGGCCTGTGGCATCGGTCAGGCGCAATTCCATATCGTGGTAGCTGTGGCCTTGGTGCAGGGTGCGGGTGAAAGCGCGTTCAAACACCACACGGTCTTCCGCCCACACATAAGGGGTCAGGCTGCCGCGCAGCATATCGGCCAGCGGCAGTTGGCACCAGCCTGCTAAGGTCGCATTGGCATGCACAATGCCCATGGCGCTATCCAGCAACGCCATGCCAAATGGGGCGTGGGTAAAAGCCAAATGCTCGGCCGAAAGCACAGGTGGCGGCACCGTCACCACGGCAGCGCCATTGGCCGCCGCTACGGCTTCAAAAATCAGCTTTTGGGCATCTTTGACTGTCATGGAAAACCCACTCTACCATAGATTGTGCAATTTGTACACATGGGTGTTAGTCCTTGCATGGCAAGGGCTGGCTAAGCCCTTCTGCCCAGTTATGCCACCCTTCGGTGTGCGAAGCCGCAGGCACCACTTGCCATGCGCTACAGTGCGGGATGGGCAAGGCGGCGTGGTAGGTTTCTGCCACGGCGGGGGTAATCACCTTATCATTTGCCCCTACCCAATGGTGTTGGGGTATGCGTTGAAGTTTGCTTGCTACATTGCGGGGGTCTAGGGCATTGGGCATACTGCTCACCCCATGCACATGGTTCACCACGGCGGGGGAAAGGTTGCCCGCCACCGTGCGCACACTTATCACATCGTGGCGCTGAGCCGCCAGCAGCAGCGCCATGGTGGCGCCGCCTGAAAAGCCAATCAATTCAATGTGTTGGCTGGCGTTCTGTTTCAGCTTATCCACGGCTTCATTCAGGGCGGCCAAGCTCACCGCATCAAAACGGTGGGTTGTCCACCACTTGCGGTCGGCACAGGCAGGGTTGTTAGCCACAGGGGTATATTGGCATGGCCGCGCCAGATAAATCATATTGGGGTGAAGGTCTTGCAGCGCCAATTCCAGCGCCACAGGGCGGTGCGGGGTGGGGTTGCCAGAAGGGGTAGTTTTGGTCACATACGCATAGCCATCGCCTTCCACATACACATGCACAGAGGCGTTGGGGTTTGTGTTGCGCACAAAGGCCGTTAGCACAAAAGGCTCGGCTGTTACTTCCACCCGCTGCAAACCTGCGGCTTGGGTGAGCGGAGTCACATCAGGCGCCATGCCTTTGGCGGCACAGGCCGTGAGCAGCAATGCGATACCTAACTTCCACATATCGCACAGCATACCACGCGCTTAAGGGTATGTAATGCGGTTCAAGCGCAGTTGATTTTCCAAATCTACCTCATCGGCTATCGTATGGGCCAAGTGTTCGCCCACCAAAGGTTTCAGCACATTTTCGGTAGAGTCTTTCGCTTCCTGAGTATGTTCCAACAAGGCGTTCATATACGCTTCGCTGGCAAATTGAGCAACATCGGCATAGCTAACCATGGCACGTCCCTCCTCTTTTGGCTTTTACCCTATTCCCCCGAACAGGGCTTGTGGATAAATTATCCACACCTTTCCACCCCCGCGCAACACAAAAGAATATCTATTCTTTCAAAGACTTGCTTTGTCCTTCCAGCCACATAGCTTATAAACAGGGCAGTTGGCGCACTTGGGGGCGCGGGCGGTGCAGGTATAGCGACCATGCAAAATCAGCCAATGGTGGGCATGGAACAGGTAGTGCTTTGGTATCACCTTCAGCAGCTTTTCTTCCACCGCCACCACCGTTTTGCCTGTGGCCAGCCCTGTGCGATTACTCACCCGAAACACATGGGTATCCACCGCAATAGTCGGCACGCCAAAGGCCATGCTGCGCACCACGTTGGCCGTTTTGCGGCCCACACCGGGTAGGGCTTCTAAGGCCTTTTGGTCGTTGGGCACGTCACCACCATGGCGCTCCAGCAACAGAGCCGAAAGCTTGATGATATTCGCCGCCTTGCCCTTGTACAGCCCAATGCTTTTCACATAGTTCCGCAATTTCTCCTCGCCCAAGGCCAGCATCTGCGCGGGTGTTTGCACCACCGCAAACAATGGTGCCGTGGCTTTATTCACCCCCTTATCGGTGGCTTGCGCACTCAACACCACCGCCACCAGCAGGGTGTAGGGGTTCACATGGTTGAGCTCGCCTTTGGGCTCTGGGTTTTGGGCATGGAGGGTTTGAAAAAATTGTGCAATCGCCGCAGGTTTCATGCCCCGTGCTCGCTTACATGGCCAACCGTGTGGCATAGGTAGCTGCTGCCAATAGCAGCACATACACCAACAATATGCCGGCCGACGTCATCAGCGTGTGCCCCCGCTTCAGCATCAGCCGATACAACAGCAGCATTGGGTGAAAAAACGTGATGAAGGCCCCCACCACCACCCCACTCCATGTGGGCCATAAGGGGTTGAGCAAACAGGCTAACACCACAATGGCGGCACCCGTATAAATACCAATGGCATCTAAATTCCGATACACGGGGTGGTGGTACATCACCTCCCACTGCTGCGCCATGTGCCCCAGCACGTTAATGGCCAAACCACCCACCACCCCCACCATGGGCCAATCGCTCAGCACAGTAATTAAAGCGGGCGGCAAGTGCCACATGGCCTCGGCCAAGCCCCACTGTAACCACAGCGCCAATAAACTTGCCAACCAAACCGATGGCACCACATACAACAACACAATCACCATACTGTCAGCTTACTGCTTTTGGCGGTAGTCTACAAACCAAGTTGCAAATTTTTCTAACCCCGTGCGCAACGGCGTGTAAGGCTTCCACCCCACAGCGGCCTCTAATTTACTGGTATCGGCAAAGGTTTTATACACTTCGGTGGGCGGGCAGGGCTGTAAATCCAGCACCGGTTTTTTTCCCAGAATATCCCCCAACACCTCTACAAACTCCAACATTTGCACAGGCTGGCTGTTGCCCAAGTTGTAAATCTCGTGCGGCGCGCTCTTATTATTTTGGGCTGCTGGCACATGGGCGCCCAAGCGCACCACCCCTTCCACAATATCGTCCACATAGGTAAAATCGCGCCACAAATCACCCTTGTTGAACATCGGCACGGGCTTGCCTTCCAAAATGGCTTTGGCAAAAATCCACGGGCTCATATCGGGCCGCCCCCAAGGGCCATACACGGTAAAGAATCGCACAGCTGTAGCAGGCAAACCAAACATGTGGCTGTAGCTGTAGGTCAGCAACTCATCGCTGCGCTTGCTGGCGGCATATAAGCTTATGGGGCGGCTCACGTCATCGCTCTCGCTAAACGGGACTTTTTCGTTGCCACCGTAAATAGAAGACGTTGAGGCATACACCAAATGCTTCAAGCCCCGCTCACCTATTTGGGGTTGCATGGCCCGATATTGGCGGCAGACTTCCAGCACGTTAAAATGCCCTACCAAATTGCTGTGGCAATAGGCGGCAGGGTTTTTGAGGGCATACCGCACG
Organism: Alphaproteobacteria bacterium; assembly: GCA_049297755.1. GTDB lineage: Bacteria > Pseudomonadota > Alphaproteobacteria > UBA2136 > JAPPOO01 > JBAQUW01. Next base: position 1,363 of record JBAQUW010000115.1, on the reverse strand, counting down.
CTGGCTTGGGCCGCCAAGTGGTAAATAATCGTTGGCTGCGCCTCAGCCACAAACTCCAGTAAACGGGTAAAATCAGCAAGGTCAATGGTACGGAAAACAAACTTATCGCCAAACATGTCCTGCAAACGCGTCACGCGGGCGTGCTTCAGCTTGGGGTCGTAGTAATCGCTAAAGTTATCCAGCCCATACACCGTTTGGCCATCACGTAATAAACGCTCAGCCAAAGCGGCACCAATAAACCCTGCGGCACCCGTCACCAGCACACTCATGGGTTAGCTCCGTGGTGTCGTGCGGCGCTCAAACGCTGCCGCTTGCGTGTGCAGGTAAGGCAGTAGGCGCGGGGCAATGTAGGGGTCTTTCATGGCAAAGTACAAATTCGCCATTTGCCAGCCCACCTTGTCGCCGCAGTCAAACCGCTGGCCTTCATACACATGGCCCATAAAGCCTTGTTCAGCGCACAGGCTGTTCATGGCATCGGTCAGCTGAATTTCGCCCCCTTTGCCGGGTTTTTCTTTGGAGAGAAAATCAAAAATGCGCGGCGTCAACACATAGCGCCCCACAATACCCAAGTTGCTGGGGGCTTCATCGGGGTGAGGTTTTTCCACAAAACCCACAGCCTCAGCACGGTTGCCAATAACGCCTTTCCCACCTAAATCTAAAATACCGTAATTCACCGTTTTATCGGCAGGTACATTCTCCACCAACACCACGGGTTTGTTGGTTTCTTCATACAATTTAATCATATTGCCCAAGGCATTTTCTTTGCTGCCACACAGCAAGTCATCGGGCAGCAACACCGCAAAAGGCTCGTCACCAATCACACTATGCGCACACTGCACGGCATGGCCCAAGCCAAGCGGCTGGCCTTGGCGGGTATAAAACACGCGCACATGGCTGGGCAGAATATTCAGCACTTTATCCAGCAATTCCATTTTGCCGCGTTTTTCTAAGGTATCGGCCAGCTCATATGGGCGGTCAAAATGGTCTTCCAACGCTTGTTTTCCACGGCCCGTAATAAATACAAATTCTTCAATACCCGCGGCCAAAGCTTCTTCCACCACATATTGAATAATGGGCTTATCCACCACCGTCAGCATTTCCTTGGGCATGCTTTTGGTGGCAGGCAAAAAGCGGGTGCCTAGGCCAGCCACGGGCAAAACGGCTTTACGAACTTTTTGCATCTCTTTGGGGTTGGTCATCTTCATTCTCCTGTTCCAATATCCGAATACGGTAAGCGCTACTCGCCATCATGGCCAACCCTACCAATAAGGTTGTGGCTCCTGCGTGCGTCATATACCCGATGCCCGCCACTGTCAACAAGCCTATATTCAAGGCAAGGGCGCGTAACGTCACCCCGCTATGG
>JBAQUW010000114.1:0-1542 GCA_049297755.1 Alphaproteobacteria bacterium | reverse complement strand
GGCTTGGTGGGCGAAGCCGATGCCCTGTGGACACAACAAAAAAACCTATGGCTGGCCATTAAAACCGCCGATTGCGTGCCCCTGCTGATTGCCACCCCCACGGTGGTTGCTGCTGTGCATTGCGGGTGGAAGGGCATGAAGGCCAATTTATTGGGCATTACCTTGCACACACTGGCGGAACATGGCGCGAATATGGCCGATGCGCAGGTACACATTGGCCCGCACATTTGCGCCCACTGTTACCAAGTGGGGCGAGAGTTTTTGGGGTATTTTGACGCCGCGTTTTTCATGGAAAAAGCCGATGGTTTGTACCTGAATTTGGCGGCGGTAGCACACGCCCAAGCGGTGGCGGCAGGGGTGCCTGCCACGAACATTCGCCCTGCGACTAGCTGCACCTTGTGCGGCACGGGTTACCACAGCCACCGCCGCAATGGGACTAAGGCGCGGAACATGAGTTACATGCGATTGACATAGACGGCCTTTTGTTGTACACAAAGGCTTCACTGCACTTAACCGCGAGGTTATACCATGACGCACCTTTGTCCTTCCCCCAATGAGCTGATGCTGGCTGCTTTGGAAAAAGTGTTGGCAGACTATCCGAAGATGGCTTACAAATTTTTTGGCTGCCATAATGGCGGCAACTCTACCGAAGAAGAGTTGGTGCTTACCCCCCATGTGGCTGAGTTTATAGACACGCAAACCCCTGTGGCCAACGCCACCTTTGGCCTGCCTGATACAGCCAGAGCATTGGCTAGCTACATTGCTACCATGAAGATCCTGCTGGAAGATGGCGTACCACCGCACATTGTGCAAGGCCTGCTGCCTTACGATATTGCTGAGGCGGTGAAAGCCCAGCTACATGTGGAAGCCCTTGCGGCAATAGACGCTGACGATGACGTGCTGGCTGGAGCTGGCGCGGAAATTCGCAACGCGGGCTGCTAAGGCCCTGACTTAAGCCACGAACGCGCCCCTAAACGGGGCGCGTTTTTTTGTGGCCTAGCCTTTGAAGCTGAGTTCGATAATTTTGAACATTTTGTAGTTATCGGCGGGGATTGGGAGCGGCGAGGCTTTGCGCACGGCGCGGAGCAGCGATTGATCGAAGAAGCCTTGGCCGCTACTTTGGGTCACGTCCACATCTTGCACGGTGCCATCGGCGCCCACGCGCACTTCTACCACCACACTCAGGTCGTCCATGCCTTTCAGGCCTGGGGGCACCAGCCAGTTTTGCTCGATTTTCTTTTTAATTTTGGCGAGTTCTGCTTGGTCGCCGATACTCAGTTCATCGGTTTCTTCCAGTACGCTGTCTTCTTGCTCAACCGCTGGGCGTTCGGCTTGTTTTTTGATGTTATCGACAAAATCGAGCGCCGCCAAAAAGTCATCGGCTTTTTGCACCACTTTGGCGTCTTTTTTGCGAATGGCTTTGGTTTTGTCGGGCGTTTTATCGAGCTTGGGGGGGCGCTTTTTGTTTTCCTCTTGCTCTTTCTTGGCCACGGTTTTGGGTGGCTCTTTCTTTTTCACATCTTCTTTTTTCTCAAGTTTTTC
>JBAQUW010000113.1:0-3767 GCA_049297755.1 Alphaproteobacteria bacterium | reverse complement strand
CAGCAGGGCACAGCCAATGGCAAAAACATCATCGGAGGAGGCCGCGTAAGCGGCCTCTTTTTTATGTGTGATACGGCGGCTTGTGCCATCCTTTGGGCGAGGCGGTGAGAATCTCGCAGCCGTCGTCTGTCACCACCAATGTGTGCTCAAATTGGGCCGAGAGTTTGCGGTCGGCGGTGCGCACGGTCCAGCCATCGGCTTCGGCAGGCGCGCACTCCCATGTGCCTAGGTTAATCATGGGCTCTACGGTAAAGGTCATGCCTTTGCGCAACCGCACATCGGGCGTGCCCGTTTGTGGGAAGTAATGCAGCACCATGGGTGCTTCATGGAACACGTTGCCCAGGCCATGGCCGCAATAATCGCGCACAATGCCGTAACCGCGTGGGGTGCAAAAGTCTTGAATGGCGCGGCCAATGTCCGACACCCAACCGCCGCTTTTAATGGTGGCAATGCCGCGCATCATGGCTTCGTAGGTGTCGTCCACCAGTTTGGTTGCTTGTGGATTCACATTGCCAATCAAATACATACGGCTGGTGTCGCCATACCAGCCATCCAAAATCACCGTCACGTCAATGTTCAGAATATCGCCATCTTGCAGCACGTCGTGGGGGTTGGGAATGCCATGGCACACCACGTCGTTGATGCTGGTGCAAATGCTTTTGGGGAAACCTTTGTAGTTGAGCGGGGCTGGAATGGCGCCATGGTCGCGGATAAATTCGTGGCATAAGTCGTTGAGTTTTAAAGTATTTACGCCAGCGGTGGTGAAGGGGGTAATGTAGTCCAGCACCTCGGCTGCCAGCTTGCCTGCGGCGCGCATTTTTTCAATTTGGACGGCATTTTTGGGGGTGGGTTTGGCCATGTTACAAGCGTACTTTCAACGGGTTGCGCAGTTCAATGCCGTTATCGCTTATTTTGCAATCATAGGCAAGTACTTCCACACCTGCCGCTACTGCTTGGCGCAGCAATTGGCCATACACGGGGTCAATGCTGTCGGCGGGGGCAAAGGTGTGGCAATCCATGCGTTGTACCACATAAAACATCACGGCGCGGTGGCCAGCCTTCACCACGTCCATCAGTTCGCGCAAATGCTTTTGTCCCCTTTCTGTCACACTGTCGGGGAAAAATGCCACAGTGTCATACGCCAAAGTCACGTTTTTCACTTCCACATAGCAGGGGGGGAAGTTTGAGTTTTCAGGGGCAGTCAGCAGAGCGTCGATGCGGCTACGATTCCCATAATTTACTTCCCGCTGTGCATGAGAATAGTCTTTCAATTCAATAAGTTGTTTTTGCAATACCGCCGATGTGACTAAAGTGTTCGGCCGTGCCGTGTTCACCCCCACAGGGCTGGTGGGTGTGTGGATAATCTCTAATGAATACCGTAGCTTACGGGTGGGGTCGTTGTGGTCGAGCAAGGTCACGCCATACCCTTCCGTCAGTAAACCCAACATGCTGCCGGTGTTGGCGCAGTGGGCGGTCACCACCTCGCCGCTGGGCAAACGCGCATCCACGAAAAAGCGTTTGTAACGCTTGATGAATGTGGCGGAAATCGTGGGTTTTTCGAACTGCATAAGCCATAAATTAGCACAAAAGCATTGACAATGCCTGCTAAAAAAGAGAGGCTGTGGGTAACGTGCTGATATATCAGCACCTTTTCTCAACAGGAGAATGCTCATGCTGAAAAATTTGTTCGTATTCGATACCGAAACTGTGGTGCACTTGCCCACGGCGGTGCGCTTGCTGGGGAGCGATTTGTCCCCAGTGGAAGCCAACCGTGCGGCCGTCACTGCTGCCGTGGAGGCCTATTATACCGAGAAGGCTGGCAACAGCTTCCCCCGCCAAATGCTGTGGCAATTGGTGGCCGCCAGTTTTGTGAGTGCAGAAATTGAGCCTGTGCGCGGCGAACACCCCAAATTCCCGCACGAAAAATACCACTTCCGTGGCGTGTTTACGGGCGGCGATGTGGCCGACGATGAACGCACGCTGGTCACCAAAATGATGGTGGGCGAAAACGGCAAAGGCGGCTTGGCCCGCAACCAAGCGCGCTTGGTGCACTTTAATGGCAACAACTTTGATGTGCCCGTTTTGGTATATATTGCAATGCGTTACGGCATACCCATGCCGTGGTTTTTTCGCAGTGGCGATGGCAGCAAGTGGGATGGCTACGCCAGCGGCAAGGAAGACTGGAATTGCGATTTGAACGAAGCCTTTCGCTTTTATGGCAAAGTGCGCGGGGGGGTGACGTTGCATGAAATTGCCACCAATATTCGCATTCCCGGCAAGCTGGGCATGGATGGCAGCAAAGTGGCCGAAGCCTATGCTAACGGCCAATTGCCAGCTATTCGGAACTATTGCGAGCACGATGCCCTGACCACGTATCTGACCTACCTGCATCGCCAGCACCTGATGGGGGTTTTGCTGACGCCTGACTTTGAAAAATGCATCATGGATGTGGTGCATTATTTGGAAGCTGAACGTGCCGCCCGCCCCCATTTGGGCGAGTATTTGGAGGCGTGGACAGCGGCCTGTGGCGGCAATTATTTGCCGTATAACGTATAAAGAATAGCCCCCGTGAAGGGGGCTATTCTGTTGGCGTTAAAACACCGAGAGGGTGACAGGCAGGCCATTAAAGCCGCCTTTATAGAAGCTCCGCAGGCGATCGGCCACGTCGGGACTGTTCAGCTCCAATTTCAGGCTGACGCCTTGGCGGGTGGCGACTTGCTGGGCTTGGATGATGTCGTCATCGGTGGCCAAGCGGCGGGTGCGCACATCTTCCAAAAACGCGTGGATGTGAATGGTGTCAGGTTTGATATCATGCGGCATGACGGTCTCCGTGTGCTGAAGAGGTCTGGGTATCGATGGTTTTACCCGCAAAAGAAGCAGGAAAAAAGGTGGGGATAAGGCTGCCGTGGGGCAGTGTCACCACAAATTTTTCGGCTGTTTCTATAATATTAAGGCTCCGCAGTTGGTAGGCCGTGAAGAGGTGATCGCGCAGGGCGTGGGCCAAGGGCGTATCACCTTCGGTAGGGATAAGGTGCATGGCGTTTTTCCTTATAAATTATAAAGCGGTGAAGTGTTGCATGGGCGAACCCAATAGGTTACATGATAACCTATGCAAAGAGATGATACGTCTTTTAACTGTGCGGTGCAACATGGCTAGTGTGGGTAAGGCCAGTTTGGCGTTTATTCATGCCAGTTGTGTGGGGTGCACCAAGTGCATGAAGGTTTGTCCTGAAAAAGCCATTAGTGGGGCGCGCCGCCGCTTGCATTTGGTGAACCCTGCCTTGTGCACGGGTTGTGGCGATTGCGTGCCCGTGTGCCCTGTGGATTGCATTACCCTAGATGGCAAACCCATTGCCAAACCCGTGGCAGATGAGCCAGCTGTGCCTGTGGCTTTGCCGCCCGAGGTAGCTGCCCGCATTGCCGCCGCCCGCCAAACCATGCAAGCGAAATGGGAACATAAAAAAGCCGCAACCCCCAAGGTGCTCAGTGGTAAAACTGGCAAGGGGTTGCGGCGGATACCTTCCCGCTAATCCCGCACGTTAGGCGGGGGTAGGGTCGGGCAGTTGGGGCATAAGGCCCAAGGCCACAGCCAGCATATCTTGCATGGCGTGGTCCATCTTGAGGGTGCGGATTGCCTTCAGCGAGGCGTGCGTGAGAGAGATGACTTCTCCAATCCGCGTACGGACTTCGCCCACCACACCCTTTTCGGTGAACCGAAAAATGACGATGTCGGTGGCGCTGTTGAACAATTTGACAATCCCTAGGGG
>JBAQUW010000112.1:0-7952 GCA_049297755.1 Alphaproteobacteria bacterium | reverse complement strand
GAATGAAAACGTGTGGCTGAGCAGCAAAGGCGGCGGCATTGGCACCTATTGGGGCAATGTGCGCAGCATTGGCGAGCGCGTGGGCCGCGTGGGTAAAACCAGTGGTATTGTGCCCTTTATTTGCGTGCAAGATGCGCTCACCCGCGCCATCGACCAAGGCAGCCAACGCCGTGGTGCGGCCGCCGTGTACTTGCCCGTGTGGCACCCCGAAATTGAGGAATTTGTGGAAATTCGACGCCCTACGGGCGGCGACCCCAAGCGCAAAGCCTTGTATTTGCACAATGGCGTGGTGATTGACGATGCCTTTATGCATGCCGTGGAAAAAGACGAAGAATATGCCCTCAAATCGCCAAAAACCGGCGAGATGATTCGCATGATTAAGGCGCGCGATGTGTGGATTCGGATTCTCACTTGTCGCATTGAAACGGGCGAGCCCTACTTGTTGTTCATTGATAATGTGAACAAGCACTTGCCCGACTTCCAAAAGAAACAAGGCTTGAGCGTGAAGATGAGCAACTTGTGCTCGGAGATTACCTTGGCCACGGGCATTGACCAACATGGCAAAGAGCGTACCGCCGTGTGCTGCCTGTCGTCTGTCAACTTTGAGTATTATGAAGAGTGGAGCCAAAACCCACAATTTATTGAAGACTTGATGCGCTATTTGGACAATATTTTGCAAGACTTTATTGACACGGCACCCGACGACATGGCCCGTGCCCGTTACAGCGCCCTGCGTGAGCGGGCGGTGGGCTTGGGCGCCATGGGTTTCCATGCGTTTTTGCAGAAGAAGCAAATTCCGTTTGAGTCGGTTATGGCCAAGGTGTGGAATAAAAAGATGTTCCGCCACTTGCGTGAAGGGGCCGATAAAGCCAGCGTGAAATTGGCAGAAGAGCGCGGGCCATGCCCCGATGCCGCCGAAGTGCTGGTGAAAGAGCGCTTCAGCCACAAAATTGCCATTGCGCCCAACGCCAGCAGCAGCATTTATTGCGGCGGCACCAGCGCGGGGATTGAGCCTTATCCATCAAACAGTTACACCCACAAAACGCTCGATGGCAGCTTTAACGTGCGCAACCGCTTCCTTAAAAAAGTGTTGGCCGACCATGGCCGCGATGATGAGGAAACGTGGACGGATATTACCGTGCGCGGGGGCTCGGTGCAGCACCTGGACTTCCTGACCGACCACGAGCGCGATGTGTTTAAAACCGCGTTTGAGCTTGACCAGCGCTGGATTATTGAGCACGCGGCTGACCGTTCGCCCATGATTTGCCAAGCGCAATCGCTCAACGTGTTTTTGCCCGCCGATGTGCACAAAACCGAGCTGCACATGCTGCACTTTATGGCGTGGAAAAAAGGCATTAAAAGCTTGTATTACTGCCGCAGCAAATCGCTCCAACGTGCGGAAGTGGTGAGCATTGATAGCAAAAAGAAACTCGCCCCCGCCATCGTCTCGAAAGACGCCCAGCCGAAGTATGAGGAGTGTTTGGCTTGCCAGTAGATAAATTCAAAAGCACCCTTCGGGGTGCTTTTTATGCGCTCATTCTGCTGGCAGCGTGTGGTCACCCGACTCCTGGGTTTCCGCCTCCGCGGGAATGACGGCGCTGCCCATAGCCTCGGCGCAGTCATTGCGAGCCCAAGCGAAGCAATCTAAGCAACGTAGGTATATTTGAGCTGGTTAGATTGCCGCGCTGCGCTCGCAATGACTGAGGTTTATGCGTTGACCTGTTTGCCCAACAGCCCAACAGCCCAACAGCCCCACAGCCGCAGCAGGCAGGCGTGTTTTTTGTGCATCAAAACAAGCCAGAAGAGAGAAGGGGGGCTGGATAGGTGGGTGGGGGTTGAGGTAGGATAGCGTATGCCCATGATTTTTTATGAGATTTTAGTGGCGCCAGAAGCCGCGCAAACCAAGCGGCCTGAAGACGTGTTTGCCAGCGTGCTGGAAAAGCTGAGCGAAGTGGCAGAAAATTTGCCCATTACCTTGGAAATGCAAGGACGTAAGCTGGGCACCCGCTTTATGGTGGGCACGCTGCAAGAATATGAAGGGCTGGTGACTAACGTGTTGTTCTCGGCCTTTAAAGAGGCTGAGTTTAACGTGGTGGACGATTACGCCGCCATGCTGCCGCCTGAGCGCCAGTTGGCCAGCTGCACGTTTCAGCCGCGCTTTCATGATAAATATCCATTCCAAACCTATGGAGCGTTTGAATCGGACACTTTGGCGCCCTTGCTGAATTTGATTAGCGAAATTGATGCTGAAGATGATGAAATTTGGCTGCAAGTGGCTATTCAGCCGTTGCCGCACCGGTGGACGCTGGAGCGCTTTGGCATTTCGCGCTGGAAGCGGTTGCCCAATGTTTTTCGTGGGTTGCGCAACCTCTTCCACAGCCAAAAAGCAGGGCCAGAAGAACGTGCCGAATTGGCGGAGAAAAAGCGGAATGGCACCCGTTTTTACGCCAACATGACAGTGGCCTGTGTGGCGGAAACCGAAGTGCGGGCGCACCGCCGCTTGCGCATGGTGCAAGATTTGTTCCGCGTGTTTCGGGGCCATGCCAACGAATTGATGCCCCACAAAGCCTATGCGGGCGATAAAGCGTGGCAGCAGTATATGTTGCGTCAGCCGCGTAAAATGTTGGAATTTTCTACGGCGGAAGTGGCCACGTTGTTCCACCTGCCCGATCCGAAAGCGACGGGGCACACGCTGTATGTGCGTTCGCGCAAGGCCGAGCCGCCTGTGAACCTGCCCACCGAAGGTCGCGGTAAAGAGGTGTGCTTGTTTGGCGAAACCAACTATCGCAACAAGCGCAACCGCTTTGGCTTTTTGCGGCTAGACCGCCGCCGTCACTTGTACATTATTGGTAAATCGGGCAGCGGTAAATCGAAGATGATGGAGTTGCTCATCAACAGCGATGTGCAAGGTGGCCATGGCGTGTGCGTGCTAGACCCCCACGGCGAATTGGTGGATGATGTGTTGGCCTTTGTGCCGCCCAGCCGTATTCAAGATGTGGTGGTGTTTGACCCCGCCGATGGGCAATTCCCCATTGCTTTCAACCCCTTGGCGCAGACCGATAACACCTATAAAGCGCAATTGACCATTGGCTTGGTGGATATTTTCAAAAAACTCTTTTCGGCGGATTGGAACCCGCGGCTGGAACACCTGTTGCGCCATATTTTATTGGCGTTGATGGATAGCCCTGAAACGACGTTGCTTTCCATTGAACGCATGCTTTCTAATAAGGATTATCGGCGCCAAATTGTCGAAAATATTCAAGACCCCAATATTAAGCAATTTTGGGTGAATGATTTTGCCAGCTGGAACGAGAAATATACGGGTGATGCCATTAACCCGCTGATTAACAAAATTGGCCAGCTTTCTGCCAACCCTGCTGTACGTTACATTCTGGGCCAGCCCGACACACGCTTTGATGTGCGTAAAATGATGGACGAGCAGAAGATTTTGCTGATTAAATTGCCCAAAGGGTTGATTGGGGAAGAAATCACCTCGCTTTTAGGTGCCATGATGGTGACAAAAATTTACCAAGCCGCCATGCAACGGGCCGATATGGACGAGAAAGACCGTAAAGATTTTTACTTTTATATCGATGAGTTCCAAAACTTCTCCACCGACACGTTTGCCAATATTTTGGCGGAATCGCGGAAATATAGGCTGAACATGACCATTGCCCACCAATATTTGGGGCAGTTGAATGATATTATTAAAAAAACGGTGTTTGGCAACGTGGGCAGTATGGTGATTTTTAGAACAGGTGCGGAAGATGCCGCCGTGTTTGCTGCCGAGCTTGCCCCGCGCTTTAATGAGCACGATATTATGAATATCTCGACCCGCAACTTTTATACCAAAATGAGTATTGATGGCGAGATGCAAGATGCCTTTTCAGGCCGCACGCTGGATATGCCCAAAGGCAATGCCAGCAATGCGGCGGCGATTATTCAACATTCCCGCCAAACTTATGCGCGCCCGTTGGCGGCGGTGGCGCAGATGTTGGACAATTGGACCAAAACGGGGTCGTTCACCAAGGCCGAAAGTAAGTTGAACGTAAAAGAGTTTAAGGAGCCGTTAATATAATGAGCCAACTTGCTGCCATTCTTGCTGCCGTATCGCCCAAAATTGCAGGGCAGGTGTACCCCATACCCGCGCCCACGCAATCGGGCTTAGACAGCATGCGGCACCGCATGGCCTTTGTGAATCCATTCAACTTATACAAACGCACGTGCGATGGCACGGGGCAGCCGATTGTGTCGATTTATTCGCCCGATAAACCCTATAAAGTCTTTACCCGCAAGCACTGGGAGAGCGAGGGCTGGGACGCCACCCAGTATGGCCGCCCGTTCGACTTTACCAAAACCTTTGCCGAGCAATGGGACGCCCTGAATGTGGCTGTGCCCCATGCGGCCTTATGGAATGGCGATACAGATAATGCCGATTATGCCCATGATGTAAGTAATATTGTTGATAGCTACATGATTTTTGATGGTACAAAAATCAGTGAATCTTTGTATGTAAATGCTGCCAATACGTTAGCAAGCTGTATCGATATATCATGGGCTTGCCAAGGTGAAATGCTTTATGAATGTGTATTGGTAGATAATGGTTATAAATCATTTTGGTGCCAATGTTGTGATACGGTTGCGGAGTGCGATTTTTGCTTCGATTGCATCAATATTAAAAATTGTTTTGGGTGTGCGAATGTTCAAAATGGGCAGTACCTATGGTTTAATCAGCAGTTAACTAAAGAGGAATATGAGCAGCGCCGTAAAACTTTTTGGGCGCAACCCAATTTTGTGACAAAGGCTCAAGCTGAGTTAAAAAAACTGATTCTTTCCCTGCCTCATAGGTATGCAGATATAAAGTTTAGCGATGCTTCGACAGGAAACTATTTAAGCCGCACACAGCAATGCAGCGATTGTTATGACTGCGCCGAGACTGAAATATTAACCAGTTGCCATGATAGTTTTAAGGCAAGCAATAGCGCCTATAGTGGAAATCTGATTATGGGGCCAAATTTTGTGTATGAATGTCAAAACATTGTAGACGGAGCCACCAGCAGCGCCTTTTGTTATATGTGTGCCAATGGCTTGGCCAATGCGTATTACAGCATGGAATGTTATAGCTGTGATTCTATTTTTGGCTGTGTGGGCCTTAAGCGCAAAAAGTACTGCATTTTAAATAAACAATATACGCAGGCAGAATACGAGGCATTATTGCCTAAAATTATCGCGCACATGCAAGCCACGGGCGAATGGGGGCAGTTTTTGCCCGCGTATGTGTCGGCCTTTGGGTATAACGAATCAGCGGCGGCCGAGTATTTCCCCCTCTCTGAACAACAAGCGGGTGATATGGGCTTTAACTGGAGCGAATTTACGCCACCGTTGCCCCATGTGGAAAAGCTGGTGACTGTGGCCATGCACCCACAATTGCCCCGCGCCCGTGGCATGAGCGATGAATTGGTGAATTGGGCCATTGAATGCGCGGAAACGGGCAAACCGTTCCAAATTATGCCCATGGAATTGGCGTTTTATCGGGCGCACGATTTACCCATTCCCACCCTGCACCCGCGCCAACGCCTGCGGCACCGGTTAAGCCAAAAAACGCGGCGGCAGTTGTTCGAGCGCAGCTGCACCGCCTGCGGCACCCACCTGAAAACCACCTTTGCCCATACCCGCCCCGAAAAAGTGGTGTGCGAGAAATGCTACTTGGCCTATCAAGGCGCTTAGATTTCAAGAGGTTGGGCGTCACTCCCCCATCGCGTCAAGCGCTTGGCGGGAAAGGGGCAAACTATGCACCTGCCGCGCCTTCATTTTTGCGGTGGGGATACGTCATTCGCGTTTGGTAAAGTCTATTTCTGCCCATTTATTATGCGTATGATTAAAATCATAATTTTCTTAAGAAAGCATGACCAGAACTGTTTGCCGCAGTACTGTTAAAACTTCCATTGAGTGCTTTTTTATCGTTCAACTTTAATATTAAAGAACCTGTAGAGTCTCTTAATTTACCAGATAAAACATAATTTATGTTTAATGTATATCCAGTTAAAATATTTCCTTTAATTTTTCCAAACCCATTAATAACAGTGCGACTAGATGAAGAAAGATATTCATCATTATTTTTTGTGGTTTCTGCTATAATTGAAATGTCACGGTCATCTTGTTTTATATGTGCATTATGTGAAACGGACATATTAAGATAAGGATTATAAGCTGTTTTTATAGTTTTAAATTCAAGCTCCCAATCACCGCTTATATCTGGGATAAAAAGTATATTCACCAAACCAGTAAATTCAACAATAAGAGCTATCGCTCCAATTATAGCTAATATGTTTGTGAAAAATTTATAAATAACTCGTTTCATAACCACACTAATTTTAACAGTTAACTTTATCTTTTCAAATAACTAAATAAGCATTGATGCGCTTACTTAATATAAATACATTATCTAGCATGGCATCGTAAAACACCATAAAAAATCCCCAGCGGGGATTTTTTATGGTGGAGACGGCGGGAGTCGAACCCGCGTCCGCGACTTGGGATAGGGTGGTCTTACATGCTTAGTTTCCGATAATGCTGTAAGGGATGTTCGGAAACCACCAGCCCTTACAGTTGCCCACTGTTGTTTAGGTTACACGGGCGGGCGCCGCTTCACCGAGTTTGCCTGAATGAAACAGTGCATTAAACCCCAGCAAACGAGAGAATAATACACCGTGGCGCTAAGGCCTTACTCCGAAATCAATCAGAGATAAGGGTTAGGCAGCCATCGCCATTGCAGGAGCTGCCTTGCGGAAGTTCACTGCGATAACGTTGCCAGATTTTTTGGCATTTATGGTTTTAAACGTTTTTTAAGGCGGGACGCTCGCCCCTCCGCATGCACCGGGTGCCCACGCTCAACTCTCGTCGAAACCGTGACGTCCCCATACCTACTTATGTAGCACAGCACCAGCGCTTTTGCAAAGCGGCTGATGAGCTGATGGGATGTTGGGCTGTTGAGAGAATGAGCGTGCTTGACAATACAGCCTCATATGCATACAAAGGTGGTTCTGACCGTAACATTTGGAGCATTTCATGACCAAACCTATCGACGTGCTGGCCTTGGCGAAGCAGCTGGTGCGCTGTCCCAGCATCACGCCCACGGTGCCCGAGCACACCCCTGCGTGCCACGATACCCTCATGATATTGGCAAATATGGCTGCAGCTGCTGGCGCCACGTTCCATATCTTGGGGTTTGAAGGTGGGCACGAGAAGTGGGGCTACCCCGTCACCAACCTGTTTGTGCACTGGAAAAAGGGCAACCCCAAGCGGCACTTGTGCTTTTTGGGGCATACCGATGTGGTGCCCGTGGGTGATGCCGCCGCGTGGACCTACCCGCCCTTTGGTGGCAACGTTGCCAACGGCTACCTCTATGGCCGTGGGGCGACCGACATGAAAGGGGCCGTGGCTGCCTTTTTTGCCGCCGCCTGCAATAGTATCAGTGGGTTAGATGATGTGGAAGTATCCGCCATCATCACCACCGATGAAGAGTGGGGCGCCATTAACGGCACCACCAAAGTACTGGGCTGGATGAAGGAGCAGGGCTTTGCGCCCGATGCCTTTTTGGTTGGTGAGCCCAGTTCGGCCGATGTGTTGGCCACGCACGTTAAAATTGGGCGGCGCGGCAGCCTTACGGGTAAGCTGATTGCCACGGGCATACAAGGCCATGTGGCGTATCCGGGGGCGTTTGTGAACCCCCACCGGGCGCTGAGTTTGGCCTTGGCCATTTTGCATGCGCAGCAGTGGCATGACGCCACCGCCATTTTCCCCGCCACCCAGTTTGAAGGGGTGGTGGTGGAAGGGGGCAGCGATAAAGCCAGCAACGTGGTGCCTGCCCAAGCCACGGCAACGTGGAATGTGCGGTACACGCCCGCATTCAGCACGCCCGCTCTTGCCGATGTGCTGACCCAGGCGCTGGC
>JBAQUW010000111.1:0-2807 GCA_049297755.1 Alphaproteobacteria bacterium | reverse complement strand
GTCCATATTGGCATATTTGGGCGCCGTGCCGTGGGTGGCTTCAAACACCGCATGGCCCGTGTTGTAGTTAATGTTGGCCCCCGGCGCAATGCCAATGCCGCCCACGGTGGCCGCTAAGGCGTCGCTGATGTAATCGCCGTTCAAGTTCATGGTCACAATGGTGCTGTACTCTGCCGGGCGGGTGAGGATTTGTTGGAGGAAAGCATCGGCAATCACGTCCTTCATCACAATTTTGCCATCGGGCACATTCCAGTTGCAGTCTTCGGCCACGCACACTTTGTCGCCGTATTCTTTACGCGCTACGTCGTATGCCCAGTTTTTAAAGGCACCTTCCGTGAACTTCATAATATTGCCTTTATGCACCACAGTAATGCTGGGTTGTTTGTGGGCAATGGCGTACTCAATAGCGGCGCGGGTAATTCGCTCGGTGCCCTCGCGGCTGGTAGGTTTAATGCCAAAAGCAGAAGTTTCAGGGAAGCGAATTTTACCTTTTTTAACCCCCAGCTCACCTTCCAAAAACGCCAACATTTTAGCGGCTTCTGGCGTGCCCGCGGCAAATTCTATACCTGCATAAATATCTTCACTGTTTTCACGGAACACCGTCATGTTGGTTTTGTGCGGCTCCTTCACGGGGCTAGGCACCCCTTTAAACCAACGCACGGGGCGCACGCAGGCGTACAGGTCTAACTCCTGCCGCAACGCCACGTTCAGGCTACGGAAACCGCCACCCACAGGGGTAGTCAGCGGGCCTTTAATGCCTACCATATACTCGCGGAAGGCGGTTAGCGTTTCCTCAGGCAGCCACACTTCCTTGCCATAAACCTTATTGGCTTTTTCGCCCGCAAATACTTCCATCCATTCAATACGCTTGCGGCCGTTGTAAGCTTTCATCACCGCCACATCCAGCACACGCTGGCTGGCGCGCCAAATGTCGGGGCCTGTGCCATCGCCTTCAATAAAGCACACAATGGGCATATCAGGCACGTTCAGCTTGCCATTGGCAAAGGTGATTTTTTGGCCGCTGGTGGGGACGGTGATTTTATCGAAGGTCATCGCAATATCCTTTTTAAGTGTATGGTTTTTACTGAGGCGAATGTGGCACTGCTGGCAGAACAATACAATCTTGACAGCCACTTTTTTAGGCACTCTCCCCCAAAATACTTATACACAGCCCTCACCCTGCTTGACAGGTCTGGTATAACTACGCATAGGTTCAGAACATTATAAACAGAGGCACACATGCAGGCACTCCAAGCAACCGTTGCACAGGTACACCGCACACTGGCCAGCCAAGCAAGTTTGGCGCCTTCTGCCGTGGTGAATGCCGCCTTTACCCAACTGGTGCAGGTGGCGCGCACCCCTGCCCGTGCGCCTGCTGTGTACACGTTATTTGCTGAATTGCCTCATGAGCAACTCGCCAGCCTGCACCGTTATTGCTCACGCGGAGAATATTTGCTGGAGCTCGATTGGGCCCGCCGCATTTTGGCCAGTGCCACCCCTAAGACTGTGCTCAGACAGTTCCCCTACTGGCAGAATTATGTGAAGCTCACCAAGCTGGAAGTGGCGGCTGTGCGTGCCATTTTGGGCCATAAGCCGCGCCATGTGGGCTTTGCGGGCAGTGGGCCGTTGCCCCTCACCAGCATCATGCTGCGCAAACATTACAACATTCAGGTGACCAATATCGACTGCGATTGCGTGGCCTGCGCCGATAGCCGCACCCTCACCGCCCGCGTGTTGGGCCAAGGTATACCCACCCTGCACAGCAATGTGGCCGCTATGAATAACTTCAACGCCTTTGACGTGATTTGGCTGGCCGCCTTAGTAGGCCAAACCATTGCCGATAAACAGGCGGTGATGGCCAACCTGCGCCAACACATGCACCAAGGCCAACTGTTGGTGGTGCGCAGCAGCAAGGGGTTGCGCCAATTGCTTTACCCCGCGGTACCTGCCACGTTGTTTGAAGGCTTTGCCCTGAAGCGCGAAATCCACCCCCGTGGCGAAGTGGTGAACAGTATTCTGATTTACGAAAAGCTGTAAGCTTTTCTTGTATACCGCTTGATATTTTGCTATAAAGCACCACCACTTCCCGTTTTATTCCCTGTAAAAAGGAATCCATCATGCAACGCATACGCATTCACGCAGCGTGGGAAAAACGCCATTGGCGTGGCCAAGGCCACAAACCTACATGGCGCAGAGTCCCACCACTCATGCAAAAACTGCCTCGCCATGCCAGCCTATGCTTGGCTGTCAGCCTTAGGCGCGTCACCAACAAACAGGTGAAAAAACGCGGTCTGCTCAACACCGGCCTCACCGGCGGCTTTGGCGGCCCCTAAGCCCACCTTGCGCTCACACCGCAACAGCCCCATATAAGTGCCATTGGCCATCTGGCCAAGAAACACTAACCAGCAATGGAGAATACAAAAATGCTGACATTTACTTTTTTCACGGCATTCGCCGTGTTCACCATCTTCGGATGGGTGGTCATTGAGGAGGACAAGGGGATGGCGGGCATAATTTTTGCCATGGCCACCATTGCTCTGGCCATCTCAGTAATAGCCATGGGTGGTCTGCCCCAGCCTATGGGAGCAGGAGCGGCCCGCGCCATGCTGGCGTTTGGCGCCGTTTACCTCGCCATCTACGGGATAATGTTCACTATGTTGATATCCCTACTGGCAAATGGGTGGCAAATGCTGTATGTGCTCATCCCCTTCGCCAGCACCACGGCAAGCGCTGTGGTGGCAAGAATTGTGCTCGGCAGCTAACCGGCACGCCCAACCTTGATTGCAGCCCTCCTTGTGGGGGCTGCA
>JBAQUW010000110.1:0-2199 GCA_049297755.1 Alphaproteobacteria bacterium | reverse complement strand
ACACCACGGTGTAGACGAGCTGATCTTCCCGCGCATGGCGTGCGTGCTCTGCGTGCTCTGCGGGGGTAAGGGGTGGCTGGGTGTCTTCGGTGGGCGGCGGGGTTCTGCCAAACATAGGATAACTCCTTAAAAACGTGAGGGGTGGCGCTATGTAACAGGAAAGACAGATGAAGGCAATGGCTATAGCATAAACCCATTGACCGAGTAGGGCTTTGTTTGGTATAACCTAGTTGAACAAGGGGTTATGGTTATGCATTTATCAACTCGGGGACGTTATGCGGTGATGGCCATGCTGGATTTGGCCAAGCTGCAAGCCGCCAATACCAACCGCCCCATTACGTTGGCCGAGATTGCCGAGCGGCAAGATTTATCCCTCAGTTATTTGGAACAGCTGTTTGCCAAGCTGCGCCGCGCCAAGTTGGTGAAGAGCGTGCGCGGGCCTGGTGGTGGCTATGTGTTGGCCGATGCGCCGCAACACACCTGGCTGCACCGTATTGTGGAAGCCGTGGACGAAGATACCGACGTGACCCGCTGTGGTGCTGGCAAAGACGAACACGGCCACCCCAAAGGCAAAGGCTGCGTGCATGGCCAGTTGTGCGTGACGCATAACCTGTGGGTGGCGCTGAGCCGCCATGTGGCCACGTTTTTTCAGCAGATTAACTTGGCCATGGTGCTGGATGGCACGGTACAGCACGATTTTGTGTTAAAGCCTTCGCCCAATAGCCAGCCTGCACGGGTGCGGGTGAGTTAGTAGCCTTGATATTTGACAAAACGTATACTATATAGAGAGTTCTAAGCCACAGTAACATCTGCCCGTGGCGGGGTGATTGGATACGGAGATATCCATTATGTTTGGAAAACCAAAAACTCCTGCGCAACGCGCATGGGGCTTTCATACCGCTGGTATGCGTGATGGTCCTGGCAAAGCTACAGCCATGTCGGCACGCGAAAAGACGGCGACTGAAAATGGCGTGGGCTATTGGAAAAGCCAAGCCACCATCCGTGATGATGGTAGCCCAGACTTGATTGCCCAAGCTATTTGGGGCAAAAAGTGACACGGCGGCGGGGCAACCCGCCGTTTTTTTATGGGGTAGGGGGTGGGAGCAATGCGCCTGCGGCGGGTTGAATGGAATCAAGCTGCGCTTCCTCGTAAGAGCGGAGGGCGCGGTTGTTCATGCCATATTTGGCTTTCAGTTTGGCAATATCGCCATGGCGCACCAGTGTGGGGTAGGTGGTGTTGAGCAGGTTCACCAGCTGCGGGCTGCGGGGGTCGGCTGGAGAAAAGGCCAAATGGCAGTAATCAGGGGTATCGTCTACCGTACCCGCAGGGCGCATGCGCACATGTTGGTGGCCCGTGCTCATCAGTTTTAAGCGGTAGTTCATTACGGCGGGGTCTTCAATCAGCACATCTATCCTGCTGGCCAAGAGTTTTTTAATGTTTTGTCTCAGTGCTTCTTCGCCCGTCATCATTTGCACTTTATCGGTATTGCGGCGGTGTTTGGCAATGTAGGCGTCAATCTCGTCGCCATACGAATAGTCGGCAATAGCGCCAATCACATAGTTGCTCAGTACAGTTAAATCGCGGTAATTGTGCTTGAGCATATCAGAGCGCACATAAAATTGGTCGTTGCAATCAATCGATGATTCGTTGGCGGGAAATAAAAAGGTGGGGGCTTCCACTTCATCAGCCGCAATGGCTATGGTGTGCTTGCCTTTGCCCACTTCTTCTAAGGCGCGGTTCCACGGCATGGTTTCGTAAACAACGGTATAGCCTGCGGGTTCAAACACCAGTTTGGCCAGTTCGACAAAATAACCTTGGTTGGGGCCACCCGCTTCGCAATTGTAGGGGCACCATTCATCGGCCACCATACTGATGAGTTTGGCCTGTGGCTGTGCGTGAGCATAGCCTGCGGTGAGGAATGCTATGGCGAGCAGGGGCAATTTCACCGTTTGCTGCCTCCAATGGCGCGGTGGAGTTTGTCGATGGTGTACATCAGGTCTTGCAGGCGCAGCACGTTTTTGCTGATGGTGCCTTCGCTGTGGTGAAAGTGCTTCATGGTGGCCACAATGGTGGCGCTCACTTCAGCCATGGTGCTGCTTTGTCTATCGGTAGCAACGGCCACGCCCGACATATCGTGCTGAATGCCACGAATGGCGGTGTTCATGCCGGTAATTTCTTCTTGAACATTGTGAATGCTG
>JBAQUW010000109.1:0-5733 GCA_049297755.1 Alphaproteobacteria bacterium | reverse complement strand
GCTGCTCCCTTAAGGGTGCGGCGCGGGTGGTTAATGCTGTTTGATTTGAAGTTTATAAGATTTTTTGCTAAGTTTTTACAAACACTTCACCTTTACTTTTACAGGAGATGCCCGATGAGCGTGCTATCTGTGGTGCTGCTTGCAATTGGCCTGCCCATATGTGCATGGCTTTATTATTTGGCATGGAGAATATGGAGGGCCGACCCCAAAGCCTACAAACTGCTTCAACAATGCCAGCTTGGCAATGAACACGCCCTTAATAGAGCTGAGAACTATGACAGCGGCTGGATAAAACATACCATGTGGGTGGATAAAGAGGGATGCGTTCGCTTTAAACGCGTACCATCTCAGCGCTTTGTGATGGATGTTTATGCTGGCCAACGCCTCAGTTGAGGAATGGCTAACCCCGCAGCCTGCTGCTGCTCACCACCCCGCCAGCGTCCCGTAACAAGGGCACGGCGTGGGTGGTGAATTGTTTTTGGGCTTGGAGCAAGGCCACATGGCCGCCTGCTTTGTGGCCAAACCGAAAGTTCTCGCCCACCACCACATGTTTGGCCTGCAAGGTTTTGCCTAAAATATCATCAATAAACTGTTGGGGGGTGGTTTGGGCAAACTCTGGCGTAAAGGGCAAAACCACCACCTCATCTACCCCTGCGGCGTGCAAAGCAGCCAGTTTTTCATTGGACTGCATCAGGCGTTGCAAAGGTTTTCCGCTTAAAACGGCGCGCGGATGCGGTTCGAAGGTCAGCACCACCAAGGGCATATCCTCGGCCCTGGCCACATGGCTGGCCACGGCCAATAAGGCCCGATGCCCCGCGTGTAAACCGTCAAAATTACCTATGGCAACTACCGTCATTGTTCATTTATACGCAATTCTTGCTTTGCCAGCCACAAAAAATCTGCTAAAAGACGTCATTCACAACCCGTGCCGGTGTGGTGGAATGGTAGACGCGGTGGACTCAAAATCCACTATCTGCAAGGATGTGGGGGTTCAAGTCCCTCCACCGGCACCAAATTTCTCCTTCAATTCGTACAGCCTACAATCCCAAGCTTTGGTGCAGCTGCACATAGGCCAGCAAGGCATTCACATGGGCTTGGGTGGCCGCTTGCTCGCCTTGGGCTTGCGCCAACAAGGCTTCGTGCCACATCAGGCCATTAATGGCCCCTTTGGCATGTTGCAGGGTGGCAAGGTGTGCCTGCTTGGCGCTGGCCTGAGCAAGGGCAGCGCCTGCCTGAAGTGCTTGGGTTGCCGCATGATGACGGGCCAAGTTGCTTTCTACCTCGGCCAAGGCGTCGAGCGCGGCTTGTTGGTAAGCCAGCACAGCTTCGCGCTGTTTGGCTTTATGCAGGTTCACGTTATTCCAAATTTGGCCCGAGGCAAACAACGCCCAGCGGAAGGAAGGGCCACCGTTCCAGACCAGCGCCGTGGGGTGGTCGAGCATCGTAGGGTTGGGCCCCTGCACCCCAAAGCTGCCTGTGAGGCTAAAGCGGGGGAATAAATCGGCCATGGCTACGCCAATGGCGGCGGTGGCGGCGGCAGCTTCACGTTCGCGCATTTTTAAATCGGGGCGCTGTAAAATCAACTCTGAAGGCAATACCAGCGTGCTGCTGGTGGGCACCGCAGGCAAAGGTACAGGTTGCGCCAAAACCTCGGCAAGGCTGCCTGGTTTTTCGCCCAACACACTTTCTAACTGATACTGCGCGGCCGACACGGCGGCTTGCAAGGGGGCTAAGGCCATGCGGCTGGCAGCTTCGCGCGCTTGGGCTTGGGCAAGCATGGCACCATCTGCCACCCCCACCCGTGCTTGGTGGCCTACCAATGTGGCCAATGCAGCGGTAGAAGACACCTGCTGCTGGGCAAAAACCACTTGCTGCTGGAGGGCGCGGAAGGTGAGGTATTGGCGCGCCACTTCGGCCAACAAGGCGCTCGACATGGCATTGGCGGCAGCTTCAGCCGCTTCGGTACGAGCCCAAGCGCCTTCTAAGGCACGACGGTTGCCGCCAAAAATATCCAACTCCCAATTTGCACCCACGCCTGCGCTGTAAATATCCAAGGTTTGCGTGGTGCCATTCACCAAATTGGCCTGCGCGCCAATGCGCTGGCCTTGGTAGCCCCCCTGCCCTTGCACCTGCGGGCCCAATGCGGCCATGGCCATGCCACTGGCGGCGCGGGTTTGTTTGATGCGTTGCCATGCTTGTTTGAGTGTCAGGCTTTGGCTCAGAGCTTTCTGCGCTAGCGTTGTCAGTGTCGGGTCGCCCAAGCGTTCCCAATAGGGCTGGACTGACGTGGTGGTGGATATACTGGCCGCTTCGCGGTAAGCCGTGGGCACATCAAGCTGCACGGCTTTATAATTTGGGCCAATGGCGGGCAAGTAAGAACAGCCTGCCACTATGAAAACAATAAGGAATGCAACTTTGCTCATGATTTCTTTTTCCAACTTTCGCGAATCACATACACTGCAGGCACCGCCAGCACCGTAAGCGAGGTGGAGGAGAGCAGCCCAAATAACAGCGACACGGCCAGCCCTTGGAAAATCGGGTCAGTCAAAATAAACAAGGCACCAATCATGGCGGCCAAGGCGGTAAGCACAATGGGGCGGAAGCGGACGGCGCCTGCTTCTAACAAAATATCTGACAACGGTTGGTTGGGTTTGCGCGGCGCGTGCCGAATAAAATCCACCAACAAAATAGAGTTCCGCACAATAATGCCGGCCAAGGCAATAAAACCAATCATGGACGGTGCGGTGAAGTTGGCCTGAAGCAACGCATGACCCAAAATAATTCCCAGCAACGATAACGGCACGGGCAGCAAAATCACAATCGGTAACTTAAAGCTGCCAAATTGCCCCACCACCAGCAAATAAATGCCAAGCAAGGCTACCGCAAAGGCAATGCCCATATCAGTGAAGGTGGTGGCGGTCACTTCCCATTCCCCATCCCACAACAGCGTAGGGGTGCTTTCATTCAGCGGCTGACCCACCAATTTAATGGCGGGTTTAGGCGTTGTGCCCCACTCCAATTTATCTAGCTGAGTGCTGACGGCACCCATGCCATAAATAGGGGCTTCGAGGCGGCCTGCCATTTCGGCCATCACCATTTCCGCATCGCGCCCATTGTGGCGGAACAAGGGAGCCGAGGCAGGCTCAGCCACAAAAGCGCCCACATCGCCCAACTCCACCATGCCCGTAGCCCCATGCAACGGCAGCGCTAGCACTTGGGCGTTGTTCACCAAATCGGGCTTGGCAAAGGTAATGGTGATAGGCAAAGGTGCTGCATCAAATGGCCGTGGCGAATACCCCACGGTAGCGCCGCCTGCCAAGGTGCGCAGCGTGCCATAAACCTCAAGGCGGTCAACGCCATAACTGTTCAGCTTGGCATCATCAATCACAAAACGTAACCGTTGCGCAGGTAGCGGGAAAGACGTGTCCACATCCACCACCCCATCGGCCTTTAAAAACGCTTCTTTCACTTTGGTGGCTACGGCACGGCGGGTGGCGTCATCGGGGCCATAAATTTCTGCGAGCAAGGTGGAAAGCACGGGTGGGCCCGGCGGCACTTCCACCACTTTCACCACGGTTTCTGGCGGGAAAGAAAGTTTAGCCAACCGCTCTCGCACATCCAACGCAATGACGTGAGAGCTACGGCTGCGTTCCGATTTTGCCAATAAATTCAGCTGCAAATCGCCATATATAGGGGCTTGACGCAAAAAATAATGGCGCACCAACCCATTAAAATTAAAGGGCATGGCTGTGCCAGCATAGGCTTGCACGCTGGTGAGTTCTGGCAGGCCGTGTAAGGCGCGGTTGAGGGTGAACAACGTGCGCTCGGTATCTTCTAAGCTGCTGCCTTGCGGCATGTTGAGCAAGATTTGCAATTCAGATTTGTTATCGAACGGCAGCAGTTTCACCACCACGAGTTTCATAGGGAATAAGGCAAAGCTCAGTAATGTCAAAATCCCCACCACCCATAACAACTTTTTAGCTTTAGGGGCACTGGTTAAAAAGGGCGTGGCGACTTTGCGATAAAATGTGCCCAAGGGGTCGGCATGGTGGGTGTGGGAATCATCGCGCTTATCCAGCCGCACCATCAGCCATGGTGTAAGCACCACCGCCACAAAAAACGAGAACACCATGGCCAATGACGCAATGGCTGGAATCGGGCTCATATAGGGCCCCATTAAGCCCGACACAAACATCATGGGCAGCAGTGCCGTCACCACCGTGAGGGTGGCAATAATGGTGGGGTTACCCACTTCTGCCACGGCATCAATCGCGGCTTGAATGGCGGTGCGCTTATCCTTCATGGCCCAATGGCGGTGAATATTTTCCACCACCACAATGGCATCATCCACCAATATGCCAATCGAGAAAATGAGCGCAAATAAACTCACCCGGTTAATGGTGTAACCCAACGCATAGGCTGCAAATAACGTGAGCAGAATGGTCACAGGAATCACCACCGCCACCACCATGCCGGGGCGTTTGCCCACCATCCACACAATCAGGGCAATAATCGAGAGGGTGGCCAAGGCCAAATGGAACAGCAATTCGTTGGCTTTTTCGTTAGCGGTTTCGCCATAATCGCGCGTTAGCACCACATCCACACTGTCAGGAATGAGCGTGCCGCGCAGGGTTTTTAAGCGTGCTTCAATATCGTGGGAGACATTCACCGCATTGGCACCTTTGCGTTTGGCAATGGCTAGCGTTACGGCTGGCGTGGGGGCTAAGGCCGTGGTGCTGGTATAGGCAATATTCCACACACGCTGCTCTTGCACCGCAGGAGCAACGGTGAGGGTTGCCACATCTTTCACATACACAGGGTGGCCTTGGTGGGTGGTGAGCACCAATTGCGCCAACGCCGGCAATGCCTTAACTGGTGAGCCCGCCACTAGCGAAAGTGTTTGCCCCTGTTGGCGCAAAGTGCCCATTTGGAAAGAAGTATTGGCGGCCCGAATGCCTTCCACCAACTGATGCAACGATATGCCATAGGCATTCAATTGGGCAATGTTAGGCACAATTTGCAACTGCAACGGGGCAGCTCCTACCAAATAAGTGAGGCCCACATGGTTCACTTTGGCCAGCTGGCTGTTCACCTCGGTCGCCAATTGGGTGAGGGCACCGCTATCCCAACGGTTCATCGCTTCGGGCTTGGGTGTGAAAGTCAGTGTTACAATGGCAACATCGTTAATACCGCGGCGCACCACCACAGGCTCGGCAATGCCTACGGGCAGGTGGTGGGTGTTGGCGCGTAGTTTTTCGTGCACCCGCAGTATGGCTTCATCTTCATCAGTGCCCACCAAAAAACGGGCCGTGAGGGTAAGGCCTTCATCTTGAATTTGCGTATAAACATGCTCAACAGCATTGATAGAGGTAACAATTTCTTCTAATGGTTTAGCCACCAGTTGGCGCACATCGGCAGCTTTAAGGCCTGGCGCCGCCACCATAATATCCACCATGGGTACGCTAATTTGCGGCTCTTCCTCGCGTGAAAGTGCCACCAAGGCGACAACACCCAGCACCAATGCCGCCAATAAAAACAAGGGGGTAAGCGGCGAGGTAATAAAAAATTTGGTTAATCCACCCGATATGCCAAGAGAACGCCCCGAACTCATGGCTTCACCAATTCATCACCCGCCTGCAAGCCTGAAAGAATTTCCACCATGCCACCAGCCACAGGGTGCGCCGCCTGCACGGGAACGTCCACGCCATGTTTCAACCGCACAAAGGTGAGCCC
>JBAQUW010000108.1:0-15412 GCA_049297755.1 Alphaproteobacteria bacterium | reverse complement strand
TACCCATTGATGCAAAAAACCGCCCCCTTGTGGGGGCGGTTCTCTTATTCGTCTTGCCAGTTGGCGGGGAACAGATCTTCATCACCTGGGATGGGGCCACGCTGCAGGCATGCCCATGCCAATTGGTTGGCCACGTCTTCTTGGCAGGTTTCCTCCACTTCTTTCAGCCCATACAGGCTGATGCCCGTGCGGTGCAGGCCTGGCATATTGCCATACGCCATCACAAAACCTGGCGGGTCTATGGCGGCAGAGGTTTCTTGCACCATGGTAAGCACCGCCAGCATCTCGGCCTTGGTAGCGCAGGTGAAGAGAAGGCTGACATACCGATGCGTGGGCGCAAACGCCAGCAATTGCTTTTGCAAGCTGGCCAACGTGAGGGCGCTGGCCGCACCAAGGTGCAGCACCGCTTTCTCGGACGCACAGGCATTATAGCTGGCTTGGGCATTGTTGGGGAACGACCGTGCGGCCACCAACAGGTCACGAAACGACGGCGTCATGATGTGTTTCCTTTCAGTTCAACACTACAGTTTCAGGTTTTAAGTTTAACCCATACCGTGCCGCAAAAGCGATGGCACGGGCTTCTTGTTGCGGCTCTAAATCAATCTCTGCGTAGTTATACAGCCGTATGCGCACATGCTGTTCCTCGCCACAGCCAAAGGCCATGATAGAGTTAAGCCCCAAACCGCGCTGCGCCGCTACTTTGCAAATACGGAACAGGCGAAGACTACATACCACCTGAGGCGGCTTGACAAACACCAACACCGCATAACGCGCCGTTTGCGCGGCTTGCAGCAAAGCCAGCTTCACGTTTTGTAGGTTGGCATTTTTGGCATCGCCCATTTCTAATTGCAGTTCAAACTGGCAGGCCGCATAGCTGGCTGCCGCATCGTGCGGGAATGGCCGCTTGGCCAGCAGTTCATCACTCACAGACATCAGGTTTTCCTTTTCAGGTTAAAACAACAAGGTGTTACCGAGCGTTTGCTCGGGGGTGACTTTTGAAAAACTGTTGAATTTTAGAAAAACCACACCCGAACCAACGCTTAAACGCGTGGGGTAGATGTAAATCGGGTGGTTTTGTGTGTCATATTCGTGTACAATAACGCAGTTTTTACCCGAGGCAAAGGAAAATGTATTCATGAGCGAGAAAATTGCAGTCACAGGTATTCAGGCCAGCGGCCAAGGTGTGCCTACCTTGGGGAATTATTTGGGCATGTACCAACCTGCCATTGCGTTGCAACAAGACTATCAGGTGTATTACTTTGTAGCCGACCACCACGCCATCAGCGCCCGCATTGAGCCTGCCCAACTGCGCCAAAATAGCCTGATGGCCGCTGCGTGGTACATCGCCTGCGGGTTAAACCCCGATAAAGGTGCGCTGTTTATTCAAAGCCATGTGCGCGAACATACCGAGCTTGGCTGGATTCTCAACGGCTTTACCTATATGGGCGAGCTGGAGCGCATGACGCAGTTTAAAGATAAATCCTCGCGCTATCCGCAAAATATCAACGCGGCGTTGTTCACCTACCCCGTGCTGCAAGCGGCCGATGTGCTGCTGTATAACGCGCATGTGGTGCCCGTGGGCGAAGACCAAAAACAGCATATTGAACTGATGCGCGATGTGGCCCTGCGGTTTAATGGCATTTATGGCAAAACGTTTCAGGTGCCAGAGCCGTTGATTCGGCAGGAAACCGCGCGGATTCGGAACCTGCAAGTGCCGGAAAAGAAAATGAGCAAATCGGAAGACGGTTTGGGCACGGTGTTTTTGCTGGACGATATGGCGACGATTGACAAGAAATTCAAAAAAGCCGTAACCGACAGCTTAGGCAGCGTGGCATGGGACGAAGACAACCAAGTAGGGGTGACCAACCTGCTGGGTATTCTCGCCGCCTGCACAGGCGAAACGCCCGCAGCCACCACCCAAGCCTGGGCTGACAAACAATATGGCCCCTTTAAACAAGCGGTGGCCGATGCCGTGGTGGCCAAAATTGCCCCCGTGCAAGCGCGTTACCACGAACTGATGAATGACAAGGCCGAGTTATTGCGCCTCCTCACCCAAGGTGCCGACAAAGCCCGTGCAATGGCCAGCCCCACCCTGAAAAACGTGATGGAAAAGGTGGGGTATGTGCTTGGTTAATGCCAAACATTACTGTGGTGAGGTGAGCGAACATGCCGTGATTCTCAACGAACACGGTGAAATTCTGATTCTGCGCCATGCAGGCAAAGGTAACCCCTCTCTACAAGGCAAAATGCATTTGCCGGGTGGCCGTTTGGACATGGACGACCCACCCGGAAGCGCCTTGCTGCGTGAGATTGAGGAAGAAACGGGACTGACCGACATTGAGCTGATTTTGCCCTGTAGCGCCACGCGGTGGGGGTTCCAAGACCCGATCAAATACTCGGTCACCTATCTGGCCATTACCAAAGGCCGCCCTACCCCTGTGCTACCAGCCGACGAAGACCATGAACATGCTGAGTGGTTGCCTCATGCGAAAGTCGTCGCAGGCGAGTTTATCTCATCGCCTACTATGAACCAAGCGGTGGCTGAAGTGTTAATTTGGGCCAAAAAGCTGGGCTATTTGCCAGCGGCTTGACAAGGCTCTCTAAATTGCATACAACGGGCTCAGCTTCATAGCTCTCTGCCCCATGTGGGGTTGGGTCATCAACACGTTTGGAGAAAACCCATGCGGTTTTTCAAATCTGCCTTTGTAGCGCTGGCTATGCTGTGTGCGCCCCATATGGCGCACGCGCAAGACAATGTGGTGGGTGATTTTAAGATGTTCTGCGATGGGCTCACCTGCATAGTATCGACCAACGCCACCACCTACGAAGTGGCCGACCCTGTAGTGAAAGGTGTGACGTGCTTTGTCACCACGCCCAAAAAGAAAGGGTTTACCTTCGACAGCGACCCCACCAGCGTGGCCGTGAGCTGCCGCCAAACGGCGCCCATGAACCCCGAAGACTTGCGCGGCATTAAGCTGGGGCCGGAAGGCGAAGAAATTTTCCACTCCAGCAAAAGCGGCCTCAACCGCACCTTCAGCAACTTGTTTAAGGAGCTGAAAATGCGGCGCATCTTCACCCCCAATACGCGCACGCTGTTGTACATTCCGTACACGGAACGGTTGGCTGGTGGCTCTACCCGCCTTTCCAATAGCGTCGTTACCTTCTACGGCTCGGGGGTGGACGCCACGGCACTGGACGCCGTGATGGCCGACTTGGCCAAAAAAAAGTAACTGACAAGGCCTCCCGCATGGGAGGCCTTGTTTTTACAGCAAACCTTCATCGCGCAGTTGCTGCATGTAATCCATTTTTTTGTTGTAGATGGCGCGCTTATGTTTGCGGTCGGCCACGGCATCGCGCTGGGTATCGTAGGTGGTTTCTAACGCGTTCAATTGCAACAGCTGGCCCGCAATGCGGCGCAGGGGGCGGTCGCCATCCATCAAGGGCAGTTGCTCGGCAGTGAGGCGGGCCTTGCTGCCATAAATGCTGACAATATCGGCAATGTCGGGGTAGCTGCGCAAGTCTTCTACATAATTGCTCAGAAATTGCTTGAGGGCATCTTTTTGCTTCAGCTCGGCCAAGGCATACACCAAGCGCACCATATCGGTACGGGTTTGTGTGTCTTCAATGCCGCCGTGTTCATTGGTATCGAACTGTTGGCTGAGCAGCCGTGCCACGGTTTTATAATCGGCTTCTTCCCATGCAATGTTCACTTGCAGGCGGCGCGACACATCGTCTTGCGCATTGGCCACCACGGCTTTGGCGTCGTCAATGCGGCCTAGGGCAATCAGGCTTTGGGCACGTTCTTGGCGGTAGCGCAGGTTGAGGTCTTCTGGCAGGCCAAAGCTTTGCCATTTATCTAGCACCGCCAAGGCTCTTTCATACGCTTGGGATTTGCGGTGCATGGTGGCCACTTGCAGACCAATGCGGGCACGCACCACGGGGTCATCTACCCGATAATCCAACTGTTTTTCTAATAATTCAGCGGCATGGTGGTACAGCACCATATGGTCGAGTGTGGCAGCAATATTCTCAATCACCCTATCGCCGCGGGCATCGGCAGGGGTCAGCTCGCGGAAGTCGAAGTACAAGGCCACTCTGCTTAAATTGTCCAAATCGGTTTTATTTTCTGGCGCAAAGGCTTGCAAAAAGCTGTGCCGCATCGATACGGTGGTTTCGTCCACATCTACCGCATCGGGGAACGCTTCAGCATAGGTTTTATAGCGGTTCAACGCATCGCGATATTTTTTCACTTTGGTGTAACGGTCGCCCAAAATTTTCAGCATTTTTCCTTCTAGCTCATCGCCACGCCAAAACAAACGGAGCGATTCGGTGAAATCAATCATATTCTCCACGCTCAACTCGCCCGCACGCTCAAGGTCACGCAGAAAGTCAAATTTGGCTTGAATGGCCAGCTTATCCTCGCCCGTTTCGCCCACGCGGGAGAGGGTGGCGCGGCCTTTATCGCTATCGCCAAGCTCCAGCTGGCTGCGGCCAATGTAATACCCAATGCCACGGGGTAAAGTATCGCCTTTCAGCGTGCGGGCATAGTCTTCCATGGCCGCAAACAGGCGCTCGTACTGTTGGCTTTCGGCCAAGGCACGGGCTTGTTGGGTGCGTAAAAACCGAATCATCTCGTTGGGGTAATAGCTCACCTCGCCAATATGCGCATCGAACAAATCAGCCGCTTCTTTATACTGATGGTCTTGCGTGAGGGCTGCTGCCAACCAGAGTGAACGGTGGGGTTCGGGGTCTTTCATCGGGCGCAACATGCCTACCGCCTCGCGCCCTCGTTCTTGCAACACCAAGGTGGCAGCTAACAACGCGCGGGACATCGCCGTGGTTAAATTGCCATTGCGGTCGGTGGGCAGGGTACGCAACAAGGCTTCAGCCTCTGGCGCACGGCCAAGGGTGATGAGAATACGCACAAAGTCTAGCTTCACCACAGCTTTATCGCTGCCTGTTTTGGCTTGCTCTAAATTTTCCCAATACCGCACTTCTAGCTCGCGGTACAAGCCCCGCATATTTTTGGTGGGTTTAATCAGAAATATCTCATCTTTGGCAATGGCTGAGGGCGATTTAAAGGGTTTAACAGCGTGCGGAACAATATGGCTTGGCTCGGCCACATGCACGTTGTGCGGGTCTGAGGTATCGGGTTCTACGATATCTGATTCCGTTTCCGCATGTTCTGCTGGCGTTTCAGCTGCATCTTCTGCTGTTGGCACGGTGGCACTGGGGTCGGTAGGTTCTTCTTCAAGGTGCACCACTTCTTGCGTAGCACTGGTGGGTGGGGCAACGCGGGCCAGCGAGAGCAACGCCTCTTCCAATGCCCCTTGCGCTTGCAAATAGGCTTGGCTGCGCGGAGTAAGCTGTTGCTCGCGCGGCACGCCTTGAGCATAACTTTCGGGCAAGGTAAATGGCACGGCTTGGTTGGGGTCATGCGGTTGGGTGAGAGAAATACTGGCCGCTACCGTTGGCGCCACCACAGCGGTTGCCGATTCAAGCGTTGCGGCATCGGCATTAATAATGGCAGCCAATGGGTCTGCACCAGCAACAACAGGCGTAGCTGAAGATGCGGCCACCACCAGTGCTTGACTGGTAGGGTAAACGGTTAAGGCTTGGCCAGTGGTGCGGCTGCGCACTTGCACGGGGGGTAATTTATCATCGGCCACGGCCAGCGTGGGGCTTTGGGTTTGGGTAAGGACAAATGCCTTACCCTGCTTGTTCACTTGCCACAACAACGCGCGGGGAAACAACAAACGCAACCCCTCGCCCGCCCCCTGCACATCCAACACTTCGTGCTGCACGCCCATGCGGGTAAGGCGCTCTTGCGTGGGCTTGGGCATGGCGGCGGTGGGAGAAGGCGTGACCAACCACAGCTCTTGCGGGGTAACTTGCACCACCGCCAGCTCAGGCACGGCGAGCTCAAATTGCGGTTGCGTGGCTGTACCCTGCCCCACCAGCGGCAACGCCACAGCAGCGGCAACATAAACCTGCACCAGCACAGCCAACAATAAACTTTGCTTACAAGCCATTGGGGGCCTCCTGCAGCAACACAATATCCACCCGTTGGGCGCGTTGCACTTTTTCGGCAGGGGTGAGTGTGCTCAGCAGCGTATCAAACTCGGCCATGCCACGGCTGGTGGCGGCGCTGTTTTTGGCAGCGCCACGCTCTTGCAGCACTTTCAGCACGGTTATGGCCCGCTGCATGGCAACCTCACGGGCATCGTCGCGCGGCTCGCTATGGCCAACCACCTCTAACGCATTGTCAACGTGCCGCAATTTATCGGCCAATTTCATCAACGCCAAACGGGCGGGTTTGGTGAGTTCGCCTGCGCCTTTTTCGCCAAACAAACTGCTGGCAGGCAAAGCCAAACGCAGTTGTTGGGCGGCACCATCAAAATCAAACCGCAGGGTTGATAAGACAGCGTCGTTTTCAAACTCTTTTTCCAGCAAATGTTGCAGGTATTGCAGGTTATCGCTGGGCACGCTCACCACGCTATCCATCACTTGGGTATCATCGGGGTGCACCACAATCACGGCTTCTTGTTGGGTAAAAATACCCACCAAGGCACCTCGCAATTTATCCCACTGGGTGGTATCGAGTTCTTTGGTGGAATAAATCATCACAAAAAAAGTGAGCAATAAGCTAATCAGGTCAGCAAAGGTGAGCAACCACAGCATACTGCTGGGTTTGGCGGCGGGCATAAAGTCTAGCTCTCTCATGGGGCTGCCTCAATTTCTAGGCTATCTAAGGCCGTGGGCGGGGCATCAGCCTCGGCAGGGGCTATGCTTTTGGCGGCTTCTTCTACTGCTTTGGCATTATCAACGCCCAACTGAAACGTGATAATAATGCGCGGGCTACCCACACTGGCCGCCGTGGTGAGGGTTTTTTCTGGCACGCCCTGCTCAACCAATGCCCGCGTAAACAACACGGCGCGCTGCCCCAGCAAGCTTAACACATCTACATCTTTTTTATCGGCCACATCACGCGCATCGCCCCGCACTGTAATGTGGGTTTTGGCATATAAGCCAGCCGGTAAAGTGGCCATTTTATTGGCCAAGCCTTCAAAAAACAGTACCATTTCAGGTATCAACGTGGCCTCACCTGGGCGGAAAAACCGCTTGGAGTCCACCGTCAAATACAAAGTTCCATCATCCACCTGCTCGCCCACGGTATAATCACGCACCCCTAAAAACGATTGCACCACCCCCGTCACACCACTGATGACATCGCGATACAGCGGAATGGCGCTCTCATTAACGCTATCTGACCCTATATTGCCGCCATTTTCACGAAAATCGAAGCCCTCATTCACACCATCAATCACCTTGTTGCGCTTGTCTTGACTATCAACCGCAATGCTGTTGAGCAAAATAAAAAATGCCAATAAAATCAAATACAAGCCCAGCATCAAATACGTCGTACCATCCGCCTGCGGCGGACTGGCACGAAAGTTCAAATCGTCGAATGGAATGGTCATTTTGCCAACCAGTTTACGCCTAAAATGCCAGCTTGGCAAAGGCTCTCAATAGAGAGCACACACCTAAACGCGGCGGGTTTTCAGCTTGCCCGACATATGCTTCAGCATAAACGGCACATCCAAAATCATGTGCACAGTGCCATCGCCCGTAATAGTGGCGCCGCTAATGGCTTCGTTAAACTCGAACATTTCGGTCACGGGTTTCACCACGGCTTCCTCTTGTCCAATCAGCTCATCTACCACTAATCCCATGCTGTTGGTGCCATCACGCACCACCACCACAAAGCCGTTATCGGGCTGGGTTTCGCCCAGTTCGACAGCCAGCTGTCCTGTGTGGGCAGCCACGGCGGCGTCTAAATCGTCCATAGCATGGGCCTTAGCCGCTTTTTTACCCGCGCGGGCAATGGGCGTGTGGCCAGGTTTGGTAAGGCGGGCCAAGTAATACAAGGGCAGCGCTTCACCGCGCAACTCAATCACATCTTGCTCGCTCATTTTATGAATCGCTTCAGGATCAAATTTAATCACCTCAGAAATATCGCCAATGGGAATCGCAAAACCTTCCTTATTGCTGGCCACCACAAGCGCCTGCACAATCGCCAAAGTCAGCGGCATATAAATGGAGAATGTGGTGCCCATACCCACTTCCGATTTAATATCCAATGTGCCTTTCAGCTGTTGAATTTTGGTGTTGACCACATCCATACCTACACCGCGGCCTGAGACGTCAGAAATCACCGCTGCGGTAGAGAATCCAGCGGCCATAATCAAGCGAATCGCTTCATTATCGCTCATGGCAGCGGCCTGCATATCGGTAATAATACCTTTTTTAATGGCCACTTTTTTAATAATTTCAGGATTAATGCCCTTACCATCTTCGCTGACTTGCACCACCACATTGTTGCCTTCATAAAAAGCGCGCACCGTCAGCGTGCCAGTTGGGTGCTTGCCCGCAGCTTCACGCTCGGCAGGGGTTTCAATCCCGTGGTCAAGCGCATTCCGAATCATGTGCACCATGGGGTCGGAAAGCTCCTCCACCAACGATTTATCCACTTCCGTCATTTCACCTTCAATATGCAAATCCACTTCTTTTTTCAGCTGGGTTTTCAGCTCGCGCACTTGGCGAGGGATTTTATCGAAGATTTTTTTAATGGGCTGCATGCGGGTAGAAAGCACCGACATTTGAATATCTTGCGTCACGCGCGAAAGCTGTTCAATCGACGTTTGAATGAGCGAAGCATTGCCCACTTTTTCCATAGCAGCGCGGGTTTCGGCCATACTGAGTTGACGCACCATAGAGTTACGCGCCAGCACCAGCTCGCCCACCAAGTTCATCACTTTATCCAAGCGCGAGACTTCCACCCGAATGGTTTCGCTGGCGGCATCGGCTTCGCGGCGGCCTGCTGCGGCACGGCGGTCATCGGCCACATGGCGGCGGTCATCATTCGTTTCACGGCGCTCAACTGGTGCAGCACCACGGGGTATAGCAGGAGCGGCCTGTTCGGCCACTGGCGCTGCAGCTGGCGCAGAGGCATCTGCATTTTCTTTATCACGCGAGGGGTGCAACGTGTCATCGCCCAACACTTCACTCAGCAAATCTTTGTTCACCATATCACTGGCGGGCAATACTTCTGCCGCAGCAGCTTGTTGCGCTTCTTTATCGCGAGAAGGGTGTAACGTGTCATCGCCCAACACTTCACTCAGCAAATCTTTGTTCACCATATCGCTAGCAGGCTGAATATCCAACACAGGCTCTGCCGCTTTTGCCACAGGGGCTGCTGGGGCTTTGGGTTTTGTGGCGGCCGCAGCTGCGGCAAGCGCATCGCCTGTTGCCAAGGCATTCAAGGTTTCAATCAAACCTGTATTGTCCACATCATCCACGCTGGATTCGGCTTTGTGGCGCCCCAATAACAGCTTCAAACCGTCCATGGTGGCCAGCAAGGCATCCATAACAGGCTTGCTAATTTGCACCCGCCCACCGCGCACTTCATCCAGTAAATTCTCGCCAGCATGGGCCAATTTGGCCATTTTTTCTAACCCTAAAAAGCCTGCGCCACCTTTCAGCGTGTGCAGGGCACGAAAAATGCGGTCAACCGTGGCACCATCGGTTTGGCCACCCGAAGCCATGCCTTCTAAGGCCACCAAGTCCGACTCTAAGCGGTCAAGGCTTTCGCCTGCTTCCACAAAAAATTCGGCTAATATCTCGCGTAATTCATCTTGTTCCATGAGGGGGCCCTTATTGTTGAGGGTTCTTGTTTTTTAAACTATAGCACTAGCTTACCCTGTTATGCCAAGTGTTTTCACAAACATTTTTACCAGCGTGCCCCAAACCACACAAAAATGGGGGCGGCACAAAAACTTAGCTATACAAAGTCCGCAAACGAGGGCCAATATCGGTAAGAGTAAGAATTTCCGAGGCAGCGCCACGCTCGACCACCGCCCGCGGCATACCATACACCACACTGCTGGCTTCATCTTGCGCAATAATATGGGCGCCGGCTTGTTTTAGGCTGGCATAAGCTTTGGCACCATCGCTGCCCATGCCAGTCAGCATCACCGCTACCACGTCGCCCGCATAAGCTTGTTGGGCAGAATCAGCCAGCACATCAACCGAGGGTTTAAACGGCGATTCGCCTTTATCGGCCCCCAATTTAATGGCGCCGCCCGCAATGCGCGTGTGTTTGGCCCCTGGCGCAATATACACCACCCCTGCCCGCAAAGGCTCGCCATCTACAGCTTCTTTGACCGAAATTTTGCAGGTATCATTCAATCGGCTGGCCATAGCGCCGGTAAATTCAGCGGGCATATGCTGAGCCACCACCACAGGTACGCGCAAATTGGCGGGCAGTTCAGCAATAAGCGTATGCAAGGCTTTAGGCCCACCTGTACTTGAACCTACTAATAATATTTTAGAGCGCTTAGCCACCTGCTGGGCATTGGTATTGGCACTGGCCGAGGCTTGCGCTGGCTTGGCAACAGGCGCCGTAGCACCCCCCTGCTTCACCCGTGCGCCAGCGGCATTCAGCAATTTTTCATGCAAGGCATCAGCCGCGCTAAAAATATTGTTGTCTTTGCTTTGCAAAGCCTTAGGTAGGTAGTCTACCGCGCCCTTGGCCAAGGCTTCCACGGTCACACGCGCACCTTCTTCGGTCAGGGTCGAAACCATCACCACAGGTGCTGGGCACTCCTTCATAATCCGGTCAAGCGCTTCCAAGCCCGTCATCACGGGCATTTCAATGTCCATAGTAATCACATCGGGCTTCAACAGCTTGGCTTGGTCTACACCTTCTTGCCCATTGGTAGCAGTGCCCACCACCTCTAAGCGTGCGTCTTTACCAATCATCCGCACCAACATATTGCGCATAAAGGGTGAGTCATCGACCACCAAAACCCGTACCCGTGCCGCCATAAGGGTTATTTAACCCCGCTGGCTGCAGCGGCAGGGTTATTAAGCAGGGTTGACAAAATACTGTCAATATCGTCTTGCTCTAAGCCTTGGCCCGGAATAGCAGGGCCAGCCAGCAGTGCCGCATCGGCTTTCAGCTCTTGCTTTTGTTTTTCGTCCAATTTTTCTTCGTTTTGTGATAGGCCAAACACCACCACCATGCGCAAAATTTGGCGTTCAATTTCTTGCAGAACTTTCACCACTTTTTGAATACGTTGTCCGGTAATGTCTTGGAAGTTACAGGCTTCGTAAATGTGCGTCACGCTGGTTTCGGCTTCCGTCATCAAGTCTTCCACCATCGCCATGGCATCTGGGTCCAAAGGCGGCTCCATCGCCAACAAGCGGTCGCGAATATTTTGGTGCACGCCTTGCACTTTTTCGCATTCGTCCATAATGCGGCCCGTTGCTTGCTCGGTCATGCGCACAATGGCATCCAACTGGGTAGACGCATCAGGGATATCCTTGCCCGTCAGCTGAGCAGAATTCACCTCTTTCAGCTCTTTTTTGGCGTTGTTAATAAACTGGGCCAACTCACCCAATTCAGCAAACATGCGCTGACCATCAACAGACTTAGTGCCCGTAAAATGGTTGCCAAAAATACCGCGCACAGAGTCTAACAACTCCTTCACTTGCGCCATTGGCACGCTATCGCCACTTACAGCTTCAATGGCGGCTATTTGGCTTTGCAATTGGTCAGACATAATTCTTCTCCTTTATTCACACATCAGCCACTTAAAATTGGCCAATCACTTTCGTCAATTTTTCCTTCAACGTGGCAGCATTAAAGGGTTTTACAATGTAGTTGCTTACGCCCGCTTGCACGGCAGCAATCACGTTTTCGCGCTTACCTTCGGCTGTCACCATAATAAAAGGTACTGTTTTGTGCTTTTCGCTGGCACGCACCTTTTTCAACAAGTCCAAGCCGCTCATGTTTGGCATATTCCAGTCAGAAACCACCAATTGGATTTTATCATTTTCCAAACGGTCCCATGCTGTTGTGCCGTCATCAGCCTCCACACAGTTACCAAAACCCAATTGTTTCAGAAGGTTAATGACAATCCGGCGCATTGTTTGGAAGTCATCAACCACCAAAATACGGATATTTTTATCGACAGTCATGGCATGCCCTTACTTCGTTCAGCTGTTTCTTATTAGCCAACAGGTTACGGTATAAACAACCCTTTACACAAGCCCCCTGCCCGCACAAAAAGCATTTGCTATATGAGGTGTGCGGCAAAAAAACCATGGCGTATACCTTTGCGCACCTAATTTTCCAGCCCAGAAGGTGGCAAAGTCTTTTCATCAGCCAGCATTTCCGATAAATGCCGCGCTTTAGGCAACGACATTTTTTCCATAATCTTTGCCACACTTTTATTCTTCATCCGACGAAACACATCGTACACCACGCCATTATCCATTTGATTCATAATTTCTGCCGCAGCTGCAGGCTTCATACTTTCATACACTTTGGCCAATTGTTCCAATTCAGCATCTTCCATGGCCGAGGCATTTTTAAGCAGCGCTTCCAACTGTGTTTGCAAGGCTTTCATATCGGTAATTTTGGCACTCATGCGTTCTTCCGCCAAATCTACCAACCGCTCACGCAATTCCAAGGCTTGGGCACGGCGTTCCAGTTTAATCCGTTCCACATCTAAATCTTGCAGCAATTGCACTTCAGCGGGGGAATAATCGCGAACAGGCGGCTGAAAAGTCACCTCCACTGGTGTCGGATTGGCAGCAGGCGCTGCGTGGGCATCGGCTTTTGGCGCACTAGAAGCACTGCCCACGCTGGGCAACACAAGCAACAACGCGGCCCACAGCACATACATTATTTGCCCACCCCTCTGGCTTGGCCTAATGCCGCCCAAAGCGATTCTTCACCCCGCGAGACCGTCCCCACATGCGCCTCGGCTGGTGCCTCGATTGGCGGCACCGTTTTTTGCACCACCAGCGTTTCCATACTGGCCATGGTAGCCACCGCCACCGTGCCTTCTGTGGCCGCAGCCAGTGCAGCAGGCAAGGCAGAACCCACCGCATGTTTTTCTTCCCACACTTTGGCATGGGTCAGGGCACTATCCAGCCGCTCGACCACTTTGCTGGCGCGGTGTGTAAGAAATTCCAAATCTTGCTGCATATGCCGCGCTTGCTGCATGGGCTTTTGCAGGGCAGGAATCACCTCGTCCATCTCGGTTTTCAACGCCTGCATCTCATGGCGCACGGCAGCCAAGGCGTGCATAAAATCATCCGACAGTGTGGGCATTTGGGCCGCCGACTGCTTTAATTGGTCGAGCCGCACATGCAACCACAGCACCACCCCGCCCACCACCAACAACAAGGCCACAATCAACAAATTGGCCAATACCATAGCATCTGGCATCCAGCTGGTGGTGGGGGTTGCTAGGGCAAACACGTTTAACATCAGCCATTATCCTTTTCGCGGTTGGTATCAGTAATGTTCTTCATCACCC
Source organism: Alphaproteobacteria bacterium (assembly GCA_049297755.1). Lineage (GTDB taxonomy): Bacteria > Pseudomonadota > Alphaproteobacteria > UBA2136 > JAPPOO01 > JBAQUW01. The sequence goes on along the minus strand of JBAQUW010000108.1, from coordinate 2,021 downwards.
GCACGGCTTTATAATCGCGGGCTTTACCCATCACGCCTACCATTTTTTTCACCCCTGCGCAGTCAATCCGCACTGGCGATTCAGGTGTTGCATCAAACACCACCGTATCGCCCAAACGCCAGCTCAGCACCTGCGACAGCGGAAACTGCATCTCATCCATCACCGCCTCTAACGCCACGCTGGTAGAATACAACTCTTGCGACAAGTGATTTTCCCAAATGTTATCTTGGCCAAACTTTTCACCCATAAATTGTTGCAGCAATTGTTCGCGGATAGGTTCCAGCGTGGCATAAGGCAAGCAAAAGTGCATTTGCCCTTCACGGCCTTCCATATTCACCCGCACGGTTACCAAAATGGCCATGGTTTTTTCTTGGGCAATCACGGCAAAACGAGGATTCACCTCCATGCGTTCCATTTTAAACTGCACGGGGGCAATGGGGCCAAAGGCTTCGGCCAAATCACGCAACACCACATCGGTCAGGTTATCCATAATACGGCGCTCAATATTGGTAAAGCTACGGCCTTCCACGCGCACAGGGGTGCTGCGGCGGCCACCCAACAACACATCGACCACCGCGTAAATCAGCTGGTTTTCGTACACCATCAGCAAATAATCTTCTAGCCCCACACAGTTCACCACCACCAAGCCTGCGGGCAGGGGAATGGTATTCAAATAATCGTCAAACCGCACGGCGGTAATGTTCACAATGGTCACGTCCACGTTATCGGCCGCAAATTGGCGGAGCGATTTTGACAAAAACCGTTCGAACTTATCGTAAACCACCTCCAACATCGGCAGTTTTTCGTAGTTCACCACGTTTTTATCCAACAGGGCCCGAATACCGGTATTTTTACTTACCTCATCGCCACTATCCACCCCAAGCAAGCTGTCAATTTCATCTTGGGCCAGCAACCGCTCTGGCGCCACCGGCGTAGCCGCAACAGCACTTTCGGCCGGCACATCAGCGCCAGCCGCCATGTTCTCCCATTCGGCCATCAATTCGGCTTCGGTTTTTTGGGCTTCCGCCATGGTAAAATGAATTGTCCTTTTGGGTTACTTTACTGCAAAAAGTGGCCGCTGGCTACTGCACCAACAATTCTTTAAACAACACGTTGCGAATCGGCACAGGTGCGGCTGATTGCTTGGCCCGCAACAGCAAGCCTTCCTTTAAGCGCTGTAAGCCTGCCGTGCCTTTCACATCTTCCACCCGCATGGTGCGTAAAAAGTTTTGCATATCGTCTTGTACCCGCGGTACAATTTTTTCCATATTGGTTAAATCAGACTTTGCGTCCAACTCCAGCGCAATTTTCATTTTTAAAAAGCGACTGCTGCGGCCATCGGTCATCAAGTCCACCGTCATCGGCGGCACATCGTAAAACGCAATATTTTCAATTTCGGGCGGGGTCACGGGGGCGGCGACCTCAACGTGTTCCGCTTCCACAGGATCTTCTTCACCACCCAACAGCAACAACACCGCTGCGGCAATACCACCACCAATCAAAATGCCGCCTACAATCACAATCAATAATAAGTGATTTTTCTTTTTAGGGGCTTCACCGTCTACCCCCTCTTCCCCTTCAGCAGGGGCAGATTTAGAGGCTTCTTTTTTAGGATCGTCCTTTTTAGGGGCGTCTTTTTTCTTATCATCGGCCATGGCATGTATTCCCTTTTGCAGGGTAGCCTACAGCCCCAACCTGCATCTGTCAAAAGCTATGCGGTGGCAGAGCGCTTCACAGGCGCAGCCTCACTCCCGCCTTTGGGCGCATCGCTGGCCTGCTGGGAGGGGGTTACCGCCATGCCCTGCTGGGCCAAGCGTGCCCACGCTTGGCGCAAGGTGCGCAAGTGGGTTTCGGCGCTTTTGCTGGCTTCAATGCTGTTGCCCACATCCACCTGCAACACTTGTTGCAAAATATAGGCATAAATTTTATGCAGACGCGCGCCAATTTCGCCGCCCTTTTCCATATCCAAAATTTCCATCAAATACGCCACAATTTCTAGCACCTTGCTGTTGGCGTTGTAA
>JBAQUW010000107.1:0-3848 GCA_049297755.1 Alphaproteobacteria bacterium | reverse complement strand
GCAATTGGGTATGGCTAGGGCTTTTTCCAATTCAGCCTTGGTAAATAGCGTGCAAGTGGGCACTGGCCAGTGGCTGAGTTTTTCTTGCGCGGTTTGGCCGGCATCGGCGGCAAGAATGAGCATGGTCACATGGCTGCGGTCGGCCCCCACCCCTTCCACCCCAATGGTGAGTTTACCAGCCTTTTTGGCCAAACCCAGTTGTTTCAGGGCAGCGGTACGCAGCTGGTGTTCCACTTGGGCGAATAAATCGGCGGGCACATGGGCTTCGAGGGCGCGGGAAAGATGTTTTTTAGCCACGGCTTGCTCCACCATGGCGCGGCTGGCTTGCACATAGGCGCCACGGCCTTGGGCTTTGCCTGTGGCATCGAACCACACGCGGGTGCCATCGCTCACAAAGCGCAACAGCGCCTCTTGCGGGAAGTTCTCGCGGGTGACGCAGCACATGCGTTCGGTGGATTTGAGGGCTTTGACCATAAGGCCTTGTAGCAGAGAATGATTGACGGGGCAACAGCGTCAAGGTATACAGCGCATGTTCGCAAGAACAATCTTCACTGTTTCCGCAACCCTGCCACACGGAGAACCACCATGGCAACGGAAGAAACTTGGGCCCATGTGAGGGCCCGCCTAGCCCGACTGGCTGCTGATATGGCTGCCAAAACGGGCGATTTTTACGAAGGGGTGCTTGATGCAGGCGGTAATCCTACCGCTGTCCTGCGGCAATTCCCTGAACCACAGGCCACGCAAGTGGCGCTGGCTATGCAAGCGCCAGTTTTTACGGAGACGCTGCGATTGTCGTTCTACAACCGCCTGCATAAGGGTGAATGGACCGAGCCCTTTGGCACACCTGATGATGTGGCGCGGCTGATGGCTCTGCCCGAGCTGGCAGACCTGATGCGCGTGGCGGCAGAACACCACTACGACGTGACCCTGAAGGCAGAGTATGGCTATGATGTCCACGAGTTCGTGGTGGACGGTAAGCTTCAGGTAAAGGCAACCCGCAGCAAAACCATGGCTTTGGCCAATTTTTCCAGAACTCAGCCCTTGGAACTGTTGGTGCCGAAGCCCCGCGTGACGGTGGCCGCATAAGCCGAAAAGGCGCAAGCACCCGCTTGCGCCTTTTTGCTTGCGCGGGGGTGTGTTTTTTGGTATACAGCGCAAATCTTCCATCTCAACCTTTTGGAGTTATCCATGACCCAAACTTTGGACTTGCCGTACCGTAAGAGTGCGGGATTATGCATTGTGTCGCCCACCAAAATGGTGCTGTGCGGGAAGCGCGTGGGCGATAAGCGCCAGTACTGGCAAATGCCGCAAGGTGGCATTGATGATGGCGAAGACCCGAAAACGGCTGGACTGCGCGAACTAACAGAGGAGACGGGGATACCCGCCACCGCTGTGCTGTACCTGACCGAGCACCCCTTGTGGCTGCGCTACGACTGGCCGCCCATGGCCAGCAACAAGTATGCAGGCCAATTTAAGGGGCAAGAGCAAAAGTGGTTGTTGCTGCGTTACAGCGGCGCACTACCCAACCCTGCCTTGGCCAAAGATGTGGAGTTTGCCGACATCTTTTGGGCCACGCCCGATATGCTGTTGGCACACTGTGCGCCGTTTCGGCACGAGACGTACTGGGCGGTGTTTCGGCACTTTCGGCGGCATTTTTGGTAACTGCAGGCGCCAGCAATGGCGCCTTTTTTGTGGGGTGGGGTTGAAAATCTGTTTTTTGCGCCCTATATGCTTCAAACCACAGGCTCACTTTCACTTTTCGCAACCAGCCTGTGCGGTTTTTGGAGAACTTCCATGCACAAAGCCTTCATTCCTCTCGTTGCTGGCACTCTCTGCGGCGCTGGCTATTGGGCTATCGACCATCTCGGCAGCGTGCTGCTGGGCCTGCCCACGGACAAGATTTTCATCACGGATACGATGAACAATCTGCCGCTGCCCGTGCAGGGCGCCGTCATGCTCGGCATCGGCGTTGCGTGCTGGGAACTGGTGAGGGAGCTCCTCATCAAGAAATGACACTCTCTCAGCCTACACAAGCGCCCCTACCGTAAGGTAGGGGCGCTTGTGGTTGACCTGACATTAAATTTATAGTATACAAAAAATTGCTACACCCTCTCACTTTTGGAGACATGTCATGAAAATGTCTGACATCGGCGCTACAATTCAAAAGGCTGAAGCCGCTCTGCGCGCCACAGCCAAGCATCTCAGCGAGCAGCTGGGCGATGCCAACAACGAGGATGCGGCGGCTATTTTGAGCTTTTTGGTAAACCACAGCTTTATCACTGATGCTGCTCTTGGCAAAATGTGTCACATCACGCGCGAAAACGTCAACCGCTGGCGCAATAAAAAAGTGCCTATTGGCTATTCGCACAAACAGGTGTTGAGCCAAAAGCTCTCTCAACTTTTCACCTAACGCAAACGCCCCACTTTGGTGGGGCGTTTGTGGTTTTTGTAGGCTTAGGCATTCTTAGGCGTTAGCGGCTTTTTTAGCTTTGGCCTTAGGTTTTGCAGCTTCGGCCACGGGGGCGGCGGCTTCTTCAGCGTCGTCCTCATCGTCGTTATCCGCATTTTCGGCAGCAAACCAGCGGGCGCGGGCGGCCATAATCATCTTCTCGGCCGCTTTGGCGTTGAGCATGCCCGCGGGCAGCATTTCCATCAGCTCGTCGGTGGCCAAGTCGCCAAGGTCATCCAGCGATTTCACGCCTTTTTCGCCCAATGCCGTCAGCATATCGGCATTCATACCTGGGAAGTTGATGAGTTCGTCCGTCACGCCCAATTTTTGCAGCTTCTCAGCAGCAGCGGTGAGGCACGCTTGGGCACGGCTTTGCAGCTCGGCCGCCACGTTTTCATCAATGCCATCAATGCGGGCCAGCTCGAAGGTTTCCACTTTCAAGAGGTCGTCCACGGTTTGGAAGCCTTCGCTGATGAGCAAACGGGCCAAGGTTTCGTCCACATCCAAGTTCTCGATGAAGTTTTGGGTGAGCAAGCCTACTTCCTTCGTGCGGCGGTCAGTTTCTTCGGCTTCGCTCATCACGTCAATATCCCAACCCGTGAGCATGCTGGCCAAGCGCACGTTTTGGCCACGGCGGCCAATGGCAAGACTCAGGTTTTCTTGCGGCACCACCACTTCAATGCGGTTTTCTTCCTCGTCCAACACTACCTTTGTTACGGTGGCAGGTTGCATGGCTTTCACGAGGAAAGTGGCAGGGTCGGCCGACCAAGGAATAATATCAATACGCTCGCCTTGCAACTCAGCCGTTACGGCTTGCACGCGCACACCGCGCACGCCTACGCAGGCACCCACGGGGTCCAAGTTATGGTCGTAGCTTTTCACGGCAATTTTGGCGCGGAAACCGGGGTCACGTGCTGCACCCATAATTTGGATGGTGCCGTTGGCGATTTCGGGCACAACCTCTTTATACACTTCGATAAGGAAGTTGGGGTGGGTGCGCGATACCCAAATTTGGGGACCACGATGCATGGGAGCTACTTTAAACACATAGGCACGCACACGGTCTCCCTGCTTAAAGCTTTCGCGCATGATGGTTTCTTCACGGGGCAGGAAGGCTTCGGCACGGCCAAGGTCAATGGTCGTACCGTTATAGTCGCTTTTTTTCACAATGCCGTTGATGATTTTGCCGACGCTGTCTTTGTACTCTTCCAATTCCTTGGTGCGCTCAACGTCTTTCACCTTTTGGAAGATCACCTGTTTGGCGGCTTGGGCGGCCACACGGCCAAAGTCGATGGGGGGCAAGTCTTCCATGATGAACTCACCCAAGGCCGCTTTAGGGTTGGTTTTTTGGGCTTCGGCCAGCAAAATTTGGCTGGGGTTATGCTTTAAGGGGTAACCA
>JBAQUW010000106.1:0-8562 GCA_049297755.1 Alphaproteobacteria bacterium | reverse complement strand
TATATGTGGTGTTTGCATCAAACCGTGAAAGGCCCAAATGGCTGGACACCCAACATGATTTTGGACGATGGTAGCGACCTGACCAACCTGATGCATGCCGAATACCCTGACCTCATGAAAAACGTGAAGGGCATTAGCGAAGAAACCACCACGGGCGTGCATAGCCTGATGAAACTGGCACAAGCAGGCAAGCTGATGTGCCCTGCCATTAACGTGAATGACAGCGTGACCAAAAGCAAGTTCGACAACCTATACGGTTGCCGCGAAAGCCTGACCGACGGCCTGAAACGCGCCACGGATATTATGATTGCGGGTAAAGTAGGTGTAGTAGCGGGCTATGGCGATGTAGGCAAAGGCTGCGCCCACGCCCTGCGCGGCCAAGGTGCCCGCGTGTTGGTGACGGAGATTGACCCTATCAACGCCCTGCAAGCTGCCATGGAAGGTTTTGAAGTGGTGACCATGGATGAAGCCGTGAAAGAAGGCGATATTTTTGTGACCGCCACAGGCAACGTAGACGTGATTACCCATGCCCATATGGCCGCCATGAAAAGCGGCTCTATTGTGTGTAACATTGGCCACTTTGATACCGAGATTGATGTGGCCAGCATGCGCAAGTACACATGGGAAAATATCAAACCCCAGGTGGACAAAGTGCACATGGGCAAAGACAAATACATTCTCATTTTGGCAGAAGGCCGCTTGGTGAACTTGGGCTGCGCCACAGGCCACAGCAGCTTTGTGATGAGCACCAGCTTTACCAACCAAGTGCTGGCGCAAATGGAGCTGTGGAGCAACCACGCCGCGTACAAAAAGCAAGTGTACATGCTGCCCAAAACCCTCGATGAAAAAGTGGCAACCTTGCACTTGGCCAAACTGGGCGTGAAGTTGACCACACTCAGCAAAAAACAGGCCGAATACTTAGGCGTTTCTGCCCAAGGCCCATTTAAGCCTGAGCACTACCGCTATTAAGTAACGGTGCAACATGCAAAGCCCCTGCGGGGGCTTTTGCTTTTGGCTTAAGTATGTTACAGCAACAATATGCTCCACTCACCCCACCCCACCATGCCATGCGCGCCTGCACCTGTGCGGCCAAGGGTATCGGTAGTATTGGCGGCGTATAATGCGGGGGCGTTTATTGACGCGAGTATTTGCAGCATTCTCACCCAAACATTTACCAATTTTGAATTGATTGTGGTGAATGATGCCTCGACCGATGGCACGTTGGCCTTACTCCAAAGCTATACCGATAAGCGATTAAAGATCATTGATTTAAAGCAAAACGTCGGGGCTGCCGAAGCCATCAACCAAGGCGTTAAACACGCCTGCGGAGAATACCTTGCCCGCATGGATGCCGACGACCTGTGCCACCCTGAACGCTTGGCCAAACAAGTAGCGTATCTCGATGCCCACCCTAACGTGGGTGTAGTGGGCACGCGCTACCATAAGCTGTTTGAAAGTGGTCGAACACGCAAAGCATTGACACCGACAGATGATGCCACACTTCAGTTCCGTGCTTTATGGGAATTGCCGTTTTGCCACCCGACGCTGATGTTCCGCAAATGCGTGTTAGATGACTTAAAACTCTCCTGCAATGCGGCGGATGGCCCTGCCTTTGATGTGATTTTTGTGCAAAAGTTGCTGGGCCACACCACGTTTGCCTGTTTGCCCGACTATTTATTCACCTATCGGGTGCATAGTGGTGGGCTTTCTAAACGTGCCAAAGGCGATAAAATTCCCCGACTGGCGGAGGCCGCGGTAGCCACGGTGGCCCGCGTGTTAGGCTGGCACGGACAACAATTGGAAACGTTACATACAGCCATAACCCTGTACCACCGTGGCGAAGATAAAGATACGCCTGAACATGCCGAGATGGTGTTTAATACTTTAAAACAACTTGCCGCAGATTGTGTAAAAAACAACCCCACAGGCCTTGCTGCTGTGCGCCAAAACTTAGATGAGACCTTTTTAAAAATGCTGCTGGCCCTGAAATTACGCGGGCTGATTTTAGCCACACGCCACCCGTGGCAAAGTGTGCGGAGCATCATGCAGCTGCCACGATTACTCGCAATATGGATGAGCTAACATGACCAAACGCGTTCTCCTTTTCATTAACGATATGAGTGGCGGTGGTGCCCAAAACGGCATTGCCACGTTGTTTAAATATGGCTTTTTGCAACAGGCAGAAGTGACCGTAGTTGCCCTGATACGCGGCGATGGCTTGGCTTTACCTGCCTTTGAACAAGCAGGGGTAAAGGTGCATATTTTATATGATAGCCCCACATTACGCGTGCGGCATATGCTACAAGGGTTATTTGGTTATGCCAAAATTTGGCTAAAGGTAAAGCCACAGCTGGTGATTCTCTCATTGGCGCAAGCCAATATGATTGGCCGTGTGGTGGGTATGGTGTTACGCAGCCGGTTGGTGGTGTTTGAGCATAGCGTAAATTACGGCAAGCTGATTTATGGCAAAATTTTAAAACTGCTTTCTCTTGGTTTATGGGGCTCCGTGGCAGACTGTAAGGAAACACTTACCGCAACAAAACAATTTTATTTACGCCCTGCACATATGCTTGGGTGGGATATACCACTGGCGATAGTGCAGCCGCAACCAGCACACCCGCAGGTGTTGCACTCGCCCGTACGGTTAGTTTCTGCTGGCAGACTTGCGCCAGAGAAAAATTTTGGTGCCGTGGTGCAAGCCTTGGCTATGTTGAAAGCACAAAATATTGCCGCCACATGGACGGTGTTTGGCCAAGGGCCAGAGATGGAAAACCTCATGGCACAAGCGGCACATTTAGGTGTGGTGGAGCAAATAACTTTGGCAGGCTACCACCCCCAGTGGGCCAGCCAACTCAAAGAGCACGATGTGTATGTACAGCCCAGTCTGCGTGAAGGCTTAAGCATCACCACGATTGAAGCCATGGCCACTGGCATTCCCGTTATTGCCAGCCCTGTGGGCGGCATACCCAGCTATAGCAATGCAGGCGAACATTTTATGGCTATTGACCCGCACGACGCCACCACCCTTGCGTCTGCCATAACTGAACTGGTGAAAAACCCCAAGCAAGCGGCCCGCATGGGCAATGCTGCCCAATCGCATATTGTGGCGCAGTTTGGCGAAGATACCGCCCGCGCCACCATTGCTGACGTTTCCCGACAATTATTAAACGTCTAAGTTTTCTACGCGCAGGGCGTTGTCTTGAATGAAGTCGCGGCGGGGTTCCACCACATCACCCATCAGAATACTGAAGATATCGTCGGCTTGAGCAAAGTCTTCAATTTTCACTTGCAGCAGGGTGCGGTTGTCGGGGTTTAGCGTCGTTTCCCACAGCTGGTCGGCGTTCATCTCGCCCAAGCCTTTGTAACGCTGAATGGCTACGCCGCGCGCGCCTTCGTTCAGCACCACATCCACAAACGTATCAGGGCTGGTAAAGGTGAGTGTTTCTTTACCTTGCAGCGTACCGCCTGTGAGCAAACTTTGCAGCTCGGCAGCCATGCCTGTCAGGTGACGCAACGCGCTGTGGCTGATGGCTTCGTGGCTGATAGCCAAGGTTTCGCTCACCCCTTCTTTTTTACGGGTGAGTTGCAGTTGGGCGTGTTCGCCTGCTGCAACAGCCTTCACCGTCCAATGCTCGTGCCCAATGGTGAGGGTATTGAGGGCAGTTTCCAGCTTGGGCGCAAATGCGGTGGCGCTTTCTAACGTTTTCAGAGCAGCCGCATCCATGTGGCCTTGGGCGGCCATGCCCACCAACGTCCACACCATAAAGGTGGGCAGGTGGTGGCCAAGGGCGCGCATTTCCTTACGGGCGCGTTGGGCTACAGCAAAGGTGGCTTGCAGGTCTGCGCCACGGCGGGTTTCGCCATTGGGCAGGTTGAGGGTGGCACCATCGAGCCCTGCGGTAGAAAGATACGTTTCCTTCGCCGCTTCGTCCTTCACATACACCACACTTTTTCCTTTTTGAATGCGGTATAAAGGTGGCTGAGCAATGTACAAATAGCCGCCTTTAATAATCTCGGCCATGTTACGGTAGAAGAAGGTGAGCAACAGGGTACGAATGTGCGCCCCGTCCACGTCCGCATCGGTCATGATGATGATTTTGTGGTAGCGCAATTTTTCCAAATTAAAGTCATCTTTGCCAATGCCCGTACCCAAGGCTTTGACCAAAGTGCCTACTTCCATGTTTTGCAACATGCGGTCGAAGCGCACTTTTTCCACGTTCAAAATTTTACCTTTGAGAGGCAGAATGGCTTGGTAATGGCGTTTACGGCCATTTTTAGCTGAACCACCTGCCGAGTCGCCCTCTACAATAAACAGCTCTGATAAGGCAGGGTCTTTTTCGGCACAGTCGGCCAATTTACCCGGCAGATTGGCAATATCCAAAGCCCCTTTGCGGCGGGTGAGCTCGCGCGCTTTGCGGGCAGCTTCACGCGCCATGGCGCTTTCCAACACTTTGCCAATAATGGCTTGGGCGGCTTTGGGGTTTTCTTCAAAAAAGGCGGCCAAGCGTTCTGATGCAATGGTTTCCACCACACCACGTACTTCACTGCTCACCAATTTGTCTTTGGTTTGGCTGCTAAATTTAGGGTCGGGCACTTTCACGCTCAGCACGCAGGTCAGGCCTTCGCGGGCATCATCGCCTGAAAGAGTGGTAGAGAGTTTGCTCTTTTTCAGCAAGCCACTCTCGGTGGCATAATTGTTCACAATGCGCGTCATGGCGGCGCGGAAGCCCACCAAGTGCGTCCCGCCATCGCGTTGCGGAATGTTGTTGGTGAACGGATACACGTTCTCGGAATAGCCATCGTTCCATTGCAGAGCACATTCCACGGAAATGCCGTCTTTTTCGCCCGTGAAGAAGATGTTTTCTTCGTGCAAAGCGGGACGGTTGCGGTCGAGGTGCTTCACAAACGCCAGCACACCACCTTCGTAATGCAGCACATCTTCCTTAGGTTCTGCCGCACGCAAATCACGCAAGGTAATGTGCACACCGCTGTTCAAAAACGCCAGCTCACGCAAGCGATTGAGCAGGGTGTCGTATTTATATTCAATACTGGTAAAGGTTTTGTCGCTGGCCAAAAAGGTGACCATGGTGCCTTTTTTGCCTTCAGCATCGCCTATTTGTTTTAGCGGATATTGCGGCTCGCCATGCACATATTCCTGCACCCAGTATTTACCTGCACGCCAAATTTCCAACTTTAGGTGGCTAGAAAGGGCGTTCACCACGCTCACCCCCACGCCGTGCAAACCGCCAGAAACTTTATAGCTATTTTGGTCGAACTTACCGCCTGCGTGCAATTGGGTCATAATCACCTCAGCAGCACTGACACCTTCGCTGGGGTGCATATCGGTAGGGATACCACGGCCGTTATCGCTCACACTAATTGAACCATCGGCATTCATAATCACATGAATCCGGTCGCAGTGGCCAGCCAGAGATTCGTCAATGGCGTTATCCACCACCTCATACACCATGTGGTGCAGGCCGCTGCCATCGTCGGTATCACCAATGTACATACCGGGGCGTTTGCGTACGGCATCGAGACCTTTCAATACTTTAATACTGTCGGCGCCATAAGCTTGTTCGGCAGCGAGGTTTTTGGCAGCGGTATCTGCGGCGGTGGTCATGGTGCGGTTTGTCCTTCTTGAATAGAGCTGAATATACCCTAACTGCCGTTAAAATCCTAGTAAAACCAATTTGCAAACGCCCAATTTGGGGGCAAAAACATCACAGGGCATGGGGTGGAATGCCCTGCAAGATATACACAGCCCCAGAAGGGTGCTTGGTATTTTGCAAATTGTCGGGCATAATTGCACCAAATGGTCAAACCCGTCTACAATTATGCGCTGATATTTACCCTGGCTGCAGGTGTGGCACTGCCTGCCCATGCGGGGATGTTTGAATTTATCGACGATATGTTCACCTTCCGCGAAGACCAAAAAGAACGCGTGGCCCCTCGCCGCCAATTACCCCCGCGCGAAGTAGTAACGCCCTACTTTCGCCCCGACCAAAACGCGGCGTGGAGTGGCTATTATACCCGCGACGATTTACGTTCAGCCGACTATTTAAATGGCAGCAGCAGCAAAGTAATGCGCCCTGGCGAAAGCCAAATGACCCCGCAAGAGCGCGAGGCCCTATACCGCGACCGCGCGCAACAAGAATGGCTGGCGCAAGAACAACACCAGCGCCAATACCAACGCCAACAGCCGCAACACGCCAACCCATACGCCGACGAGGTCAATAGCCAAGAGTACCGCAGCCAGCAAGCGCCCAGCCGCGCCTATGTGGGCGAACCAGGCACAACCCCTGCTTACCCCAGCGGCCAAGGCGGCGTAGCCATTGGCAAACCGCATAGTGCTTTTGAACAGCGCCTAGACCGCACCCGCCCCACCCCACGCCCTGGCGATTTTGACTACCAAGCCGCCGCACCCGTAGGCGAGAATGAGATGGCTGATATTTCCAGCCGCTACCAAGCAGCCCCCACTAACCCCAGTTTGGCCGATGGCAAGCGCCATATGGATTCTGCCGATAGCGGCGTGAGTAGCGGCAAAGTGAGCAGCTATAAAGTGCAATCGGGCGATACCCTCTCGCATATTTCTGAAAAACCACAAATTTACGGCGATTGGTCGCTCTGGCCCCTGATTTGGGACGCCAATAAAGGGGCCATGAAAGACCCTGACAACCTGCGCCATGGCCAAAAGCTGGGTATCCCGCGCGACTATAGCCGTGCTGAAGCCCGCAATGCCCGCAAACGCGCCAATGCCAAAAGCCCCACCGATATTCGGTTTACCGACGGCAAATAATTTTTAACCGCAGCCCTTGCGCCCTCTGCCCTGCCACCCCATATGTCGTGTATGGCATATTCAGATGGCGCATACTACCTTCACCCCTGCGATAACCTTGAGCATCAAGGGTTCTACTATTATCATGCCTTGGAAGAAATGATTGCCCAGAGCGATCTGGCTTTGCTAGAAAGTACCCAGCACCTCCGCCCCAAAGCGGCTTTACAGGCCACCGTGGAAGATATTGCAAAGGTTGCTGGTGAAGTATTTGCTTTTTCACGCACCGATATTCAACAAGACGGCAGCTATACCAGCACTAACATCCACTATGACGAAGCCAGCAAAGCAGCCTTTTGCACCTATGCTGCTCAACGGTTGATGCGCTTAAAAGCTCAGCACCCCGAAATGGCCATAAGTGATCAAACATTCACTGAAAGCATGAATGGCCTGCTGTGGGACAAAGGCTTACAGAATGTTCGCATGGACATGCCAGATATGATTGTTCACTTAACAGACCCTACAGGCCCAGAACACTTTGCAGACATTCTCAACCACTGCAAAGCTGCCAAACTTATTGGTGCAGCAAACGATGATCTTAAAAGCATCAGAGCTGACTGCTGCCTAGCCTAAAGCAACTACTGCCTAAACTTCGCCAACTGCTCGCCAATAGATTGGCTGCTGGCGTTCAATTCTTCAATGGTGGTGCTTTGCTGGTGGGTAGCCGCGGCGATAGATTCAGACTCTTTACGAATCAAGCTTAAACCATCACGCACGTTATCGGTACTGCCTTCCATATTCTCAATGTATTTTTGTAATGTTGTGACACCTTCATGAATTTGCTCTGTTGCTTTCACCGTGCTGGCAGCCAGCTTTTGCACTTGGTCGGCCACCACGGCAAAGCCACGGCCTGCGTCGCCCGCACGGGCAGCTTCAATGGCGGCATTTAAAGCCAGCAAATTGGTTTGGTCAGAAATATCCTCAATGGTTGTGAGCATTTTGGCAATGTTATCGGAAACCTTGCGGAAATCGTCCATGAGCGCCACTGAATTTTCTGCCTGCTTATACATATCGGTAATACCCTGCTGGGTATGTTCAGTCCGGCTACTGATATCAACAGAAGACTGGCTTAAATCCCGCAAGGCCTGAAATGTTTGCGAAAGCGCCGCCTGAAAACCCGCAAATACTTCATTCACCCCCACCACGGCTGAGTTATAAGCACCGCCAATTTCGGCAAGTTCTTTCACGCTGTGTAATTCTTTCACACGGCTACCAAAATCGCCATTGGCCAATTTCAACATATTATCCATCACATGCGCCACATCGCGGCTGGCAGTTTTGGCAATGCGCAAACACACATAGCCCGCAAAGCTTAACCCACCAAGGGCAATAGCCAACATCAGCAACAGTCCTCGGTCGTGCACCATTTGGCCTTTTGCAGAAAGGTTTGCAAACAACGCTTCATGCAATTTCACCATCTCGCTGGCTTTTTCCGCAAAGGCATCTTCGTTGTCTTCCGATATATCCAGCACTTTAAACGCAGCTTCTTTATCGCCCCGCGTCATGGCGTCTTTCACTTGCTGGATATTATTTCTATGCACTGCCAACATCTGCTCAATTTCGGCCATAAGTGTTTTTTCTGCTGAAGTTAAAGGGTATGTCTCAAAATGCGCAAATGACTCATCCATCTCTTTCACCATACTATCCAAATGGTGCAGCTGCTCTTTCACTTCTTCTGGGTTATTGGCCAAAGTTTGGTGCGCCATTTCGCGTGAGCTGTAAATAAG
>JBAQUW010000105.1:0-1557 GCA_049297755.1 Alphaproteobacteria bacterium | reverse complement strand
CTTTAGCGGTGCCATGCTGCGCGGGAGTGGCGTGGCGTGGGATTTACGCAAGGCGCAACCCTATGAATGTTATGATGAACTTGAGTTTGATGTGCCCGTGGGCAAAAACGGCGACAGCTACGACCGCTATTTGGTACGCATGGAAGAAATGCGCCAAAGCATAAAGTTGGTGCGCCAATGTTTGGATAAGCTAGAAGGCGAGCTGAAGGGCAAGCCGCACAAAGCGCAAAACTTCAAAATTTCGGCTCCACGGCGCGATGAGATGAAAAGCAGCATGGAGGCTATGATTCACCACTTTAAATACTTTACCGAAGGCTTCCATGTGCCTAAAGGTGAAGTGTATGCGGCCATTGAAGCGCCGAAGGGCGAGATGGGAGTATACCTCATCAGCGATGGCGGGCCGAAGCCCTACCGCGTGAAAATCCGCGCGCCCGGATACGCCCACCTGCAAGGGCTCGACTTTATGAGCCGCGGCCACATGCTGGCCGACGTGACGACCCTCATCGGCACGCAGGATGTGGTGTTTGGGGAGATTGACCGCTAATGCGCCTGCTGCTGGCCATGCTGTTGCTGCTGGCCACCCCCGCCTTTGCCGCGCCCAAAAAAGGCAATTTGCACAAGCAGCATTGGACGTGTCGGGTAGAGGCAGGCCATGCAGAACTCGATTTGATGCACCGTTTTAACGATGCGTATAACCAGTATGTGGCTGCGTTAAACATTGGTAAGGCTGAAACCCTGCAAGCCGATTTGCAAACCGTAGAGCGTTACATCGCCAAAACCCAAACCTTGCATATGGATGAAGGTGCGCGGCAAGTGGGGGGTATTCTCGATGCGCAAGTGCTGCCCGTGACCCGCGCTGCCCGCCATTTCACCCGCCGCAACAGTGACGATACGGAACGTTTGGCCAAAGTGGTGTACACACGGCTGCAAGAGATGGAAGCCGCCTATGCCACCAAAAACCCTGAAAAATGGGTGCGCGATACCTGCGCCCGTGGTGGCCGCACCACAACCAAAAAGCGGCACAAGTAACCATGTGGTTGGTGTGGGCAACTGTGGTGGCTATCACCGATGTGATTTACCAATTGGGTGCCAAAAAAACCGCGGATAGGTTTGCGCCGTTTTATTTTATCACCTTGATTAATTTAGGCGTACTCACCCTTTCTGTGCCGGCAGTATTGTTGGAATGGCGCTTAGGCTATGTACATTTGGCGCAGTGGCAGTATGCCCTGCAAGCGTTTTGCTTGGGCTGGGTGGTGATTTTTGCTGAGCTGGGCATTTGCATGATGTATCGGCGCAATGCGCCTTTTACTTTGGCCACGGCGGTGATTGGGGCGTTGATTGCCGTGCTCTCGCTGTTGATTGGCCGCTACCATTTGCACGAAGTACTGCTCTGGCAACACTATGTGGGTTTGGTGTTGGCGGTGGTGGGCGTGGCGCTGATGTCGATGGAACGAAAGGCCTTGTAACCCATGGAATGGATTTTATGGGCCGCCATGAATGCCATTGCCGATGTGGCCTACCACTATGGCTATATGCATATTGGGGCCTATGTAAGCC
>JBAQUW010000104.1:0-6845 GCA_049297755.1 Alphaproteobacteria bacterium | reverse complement strand
GCCCCTGATTTATCAGCCATTTTGGCGAGCTTGAACCCGCCCCAACGCCAAGCGGCCGAACATGTGAATGGCGCCATTTGGGTGCTGGCAGGGGCGGGCACGGGCAAAACCAAAGTGCTCACCACCCGTTTGGCGAATTTGATTGCCACGGGCACCGCCAGCCCGCGCAATATCCTCTCCGTCACCTTCACCAACAAAGCGGCGAAGGAGATGGCGCACCGTGTAGAAGCCATTATCGGCACCAGCACCGCAGGCATGTGGATGGGAACTTTCCACAGCATTGGCGCCCGTTTGCTGCGTACACACGCTGAACGTGTGGGCTTGAAGCCCGACTTCACCATTTTAGATACCGACGACCAAAAGCGTCTGCTCGACCAGATTTTGAAGGATTATAACATCGACACCACCGCCAACCCTCCGCGCTTGCTGGCAGGCATTATCAGCCGTTGGAAAGATAATGCGTGGATGCCGAATGACGTGCCGCAGGCCGAAGATGGCTTTGCGGGGGCCCATGGCCGCCCCCAAGGCATTGCGCTGTATGCGGAATATCAAAAACGTTTGCAGGCGTTGAATGCTACCGACTTTGGCGATTTGCTGCTGCTGCCCGTGCAACTGTTTAAAAAACACCCCGATGTGCTGGAACACTACCAACGCCAGCTCACCCATGTTTTGGTGGATGAGTACCAAGACACCAACACCGTGCAATATTTATGGCTGCGTTTACTGACCATGACCAACAAAAACCTGTGCGTGGTGGGCGATGACGACCAAAGTATTTACGGTTGGCGGGGGGCGCAGGTGGGGAATATTTTGCGGTTCGAGACCGACTTTCCGGGTACCACCGTGGTGCGGCTGGAACAAAACTACCGCAGCACGGGCGTGATACTCCAAGCCGCCAGCCAGCTCATTGCCAACAACAAAGAGCGCCACGGCAAAACCCTGTGGACGCAAGGCAACAATGGCGAATTGATTGAACTGCACCCCATGGCTGACGACCGCGAAGAAAGCCGCATGGTGGCCGATGCCTGCGAACACCATTTGCGCGATGGCGGCCACTATGCCGACTGCGCCGTGCTGGTGCGCACCGCCGCGCAAACCCGCAGCTTGGAAGAACAATTTATTAAAAACAACACGCCCTATGTGGTGGTGGGCGGCATGAAGTTTTACGAACGCAAAGAAGTGCGCGATGCCATTGCCTACCTGCGCCTCATCGCCAACCCCGCCGATAGCTTGGCGTTCGAGCGCATCATCAACGTGCCGCGCCGTGGGGTGGGCGATGGGGCCTTGCAGCAGTTGCAACAAATTGCGCGCGAGCAGACCATTCCCCTGCTGGCTGCCACGTTCCAAGCCGTGCAGCATGGGTTCCTCACGGGCAAAGCCAAAAGTGCGCTGGCCACGCTGACCGACCACATTGCCATTTGGCAGAACCTCCAAAACGCCCAAACGCCCGATAGATTACTCGAGCAAGTGCTCACCGAAAGTGGCTATTTGGATATGCTGCACCAAGACAAAGACCCTGAAACCAAAACGCGGATTGATAACTTAAAAGAGCTTGTCCGCGCCCTGCAAGACTACGCCACCTTGGGCGAGTTTCTCGAGCATGTGAGCTTGGTGATGGACGGCGATGACAATACCGACGACGCCGTGCGCCTCATGACCATTCACGCTGCCAAAGGGTTAGAATTTGACACGGTGTTTTTACCGGGCTTTGAAGACGGCATCTTCCCCCACGTGCGCAGCCTGAACGAGAGCGGCAATAAGGGCATAGAGGAAGAACGCCGCTTGGCCTATGTGGCCATTACCCGCGCCAAACGGCGGCTCGTCATCAGCTACGCCAGCAGCCGCCGCATGTACGGGCAGTTCCAGCCCAGCATTGCCAGCCGCTTTTTGGCCGAGATACCCGAAGAGTGCCTGAAAGTTCACCTCAGCACAGCGCCTAGCTTCAACACCTATGGCGGCAATTACGGCAGCAGCTATGGCAGCCATGGCGGTTTCCGTAGCAACTTCAGCAGCCGCCCCACAGTAGGCAGCCGCATGGATACCCGCACCAATACCGACTACGCCAAACCTGCCGAACCACTCATACCCTACTCCGCAGTCACCTCCGTCAGCGGGCATAATGTAGGCGACCGCGTCTTCCACCAAAAGTTTGGCTACGGCCGCATTCAAAAAATGGAGGGGGCGGGCGACGACCAACGCCTCACCATCACCTTCGATAAAGCTGGCCCAAAAACTTTGCTGGCCAGTTTGGCAAAGTTAGATGTAGCATAGAGGCATGAAAACAAAAGCCCCCGCCCCCACCGCCCGCCTGCTGTATAGTTGTGATGCCGATTGGTTTTACGCGACCAACATGCCCATGAGCGATGCGGCGTTGTGGTATCAAGATACTGCGGGCAAAACCCACATTCTGGCCAGCGACCGCGACATGGCCGAGGCCAAACACAAAGCGCAGGTGGATAAAATTCACCCTTTCCCAAAGGACGCCAAAACTGTGATGGCGCAAATAATGTGGCTGATTGGCCAAGAGAAAAAAGCCCCGAAAGTGGTGGAAGTGCCCGCCAACTTCCCCGCGTTTTTGTTTGCTGAATTGACTGTGCAAGGGGTACCTCTCACCCCCGTTAAAGGCAGTTTTTTCAAAGCGCGCGAAGTGAAAACCAAGGCCGAAATTGCCGCCATTCGTGCCAGCCAACACCTGAACCAAAACGGCTTTTTACGGCTGGAGAAAATTCTGCGCGAAAGCGACATTGCCCGCGATGGCAGCATCATTTGGCAAGGCGAGCCCCTCACCAGCGAACACTTGCAGGCCGAGATGAAATTGCAAAATGTGCGCGATGGTGCCACCAGCTTTAACGGCGGCCCCATTTGCGCAGGCGGCGCGCACAGCGCCCACCCGCACGAGCGCGGGCACGGCGTGCTGAAAGCCGACCACTTCATCATTGTCGATAGCTTCCCCACCTATGCCAACAACTATGTGGGCGACCTGACCCGCACGTATGTGAAAGGCAAGGCCGACGCGTGGCACCGCGACGTGTACGGCGCTGTTTTAGCCGCGCAAGAATTGGCGCTTGGTACGCTGAAAGCAGGCGTGAATGGCGTAGAGGTGCACAAAGCCGTAGCGGCGTATTTTGAAAAGAACGGCTTCCCCGCTGGCAAAGATAAAAAAGGCGAACCCTTTGGCTTCTTCCACGGCACGGGCCATGGCGTGGGGCTTGAGGTACATGACATTCCCAGCGGCACCTTATCGCTGCGCGGCGTGACACTGCAAGCGGGCCACATCACTTCGGTCGAACCAGGCCTGTACTACCCAGGTAAAGGTGGCTGCCGTATTGAAGATATCGTCGCCATCACCAAAACCGGTTACGACAACCTGACCACTTTGCCGAAAAACAATTGGGTAATTGATTAAATGGAGCGATTGATTTCGTAAAGGCTGATACCCGCCGCCACGCTCACGTTCAGGCTCTCCACGCTGCCAACCATGGGCAGTTTGGCCAAAAAGTCGCACTTTTTGGCCACCAAGTCGCGCAGACCTTCGCCTTCGCTGCCCAATACCAGAATAGTTTTGTCGAATTTCCCTACCTCGGCCAGCGTTTTGTCGGTGTAGCCCGTCAGCCCCACGCTCCAAAACCCTTTGTCTTTCAGTTTATCTAAGGCTTGCGCCAAGTTCACTTCCACCACGGGCACGGTTTCCAGGGCGCCGCTGGCGGCTTTGGCCACCACATCGTTCAAGGGGGCGCTGCGGGCCGTGGGCACCAACACACCACCGCAGCCAAAGGCATCGGCGCTGCGCAAAATGGCGCCTAAGTTGTGTGGATCACTCACTTGGTCTAAGGCAATCAGCAGCTTGCTATCCCACACGTCTTGCAGCGTGGCCACGGGCAAAGCGCCCACGCGGGCGGCAATGCCTTGGTGCACGGCGTGGGGGAATTGCGCGTCCAAATCGCCCTTGCTCACCATTTTCACCCGCGTGTGGTGCAGGTAGGGCTCAAGGGTTGGCTCGCCCTTGGCCAAGAAAACTTCATACACATCGCGCCGCCCCGCTTGCAGGGCTGCTTGTACCGCATGGCGGCCAGTGAGCCATAGACCTTCATTTAGGGTTGTGTGTTTACCTGAATGTTTGCTGTCGTGTTTGCGCATGGTTTTGTTCATAGCATACATCTCAATACCTGAAAACTCCAAAGGAGCCACGATTTGCATCATGACTCCTCTGGGTGCCCCGGCTTTCCCGGGGCGTGTGGCATGGCCGCCTCCCTTAAACGTGGGCTTGCAGAGTTACATCTGCAAGCTTAGTGATGTAACTATTATGGTTTGCGAAGCCTTTTTTGCAAGTCCACCTATGCAAAAAAAGAAAAATGACAATAACAAACAACAGTTTAACTTACCGCAAACTTCGTCACATCCCACTCCTTGCGTACCGAAAAATTGACAGTCGTGCCAAAAGCCGCCCAACATGCAGCGGTAGTGAGGTGTTTTTTCAGGTGCTCAATCACATCGGGGTGGGCAGCCACCTCGCGCGGTGTGCCTCCCACATGGCGCCACAGTTGCAGCAAAATGCGGCCTGCCACATAGGCAGGGGTGGCCAGCAATTCCGGCTTCATGGCGCCTGCGCGTTCACGGTTAATTTCCACCAAACCAAAGCGGCTCATGGGGAAAATTTCTACTTTCGCCATATCATACTGGGCAAACTCATCTTTTAAAAACTGTTGCAGCTCCTTGCGGGCTTGCGGATTGCGCATAGTAATAAAGTCTACAATCACGTTGCCACCCAAGTCCAGCAAGCTACACAGGCGCACCACCTCGGTGGCAGCGCGCAAGTTCAGGGCCCGAATGCCCCCTTCTCTACTGCTTCCCCTCACCCCTTCAAGCGAACCCGCGTCCACGTCAATCGCTGTCAATGCCTTGGTAATATCCACCGTCAGCATCCCGCCCGCAAAGGCAAAGTTGTGTTGGCCTAGCAAATCCAGCTGTTCATCTAATTTACCTAACAGGTCATTCTCTGGCTGTTTGTTCAAGCAATGTACGCGCTCAGGCGGAGCAATACCAGCCGTAGCAGGCACAAAGCGCTCGTCCACCACCCACACCTGCACGGGGGTATCGCCCGCATCCATAATGGCGCGGCGCAAGGCGTTGGGCTGGGGTTGAATCAGCGCTGGCGCCTTATGTCCATTCACCAAACCTGCCTTCACTGCCACGCGGGCGTCTAGCTTCGCGCCCTTATGGCTGTCGCTCCCACGCGCAATGCGCACCAGCAGTTCTTGCCCTTCGGTAATATTCACATTTTTCGGAATCGTACTAAACGGCAAAAAACCGTCATGCGTATCGCCAATATCCACAAACGCCGCATAGAGCGCTGGCACCATGGCGCGTACCCGCCCCAGTACAACCGCCCCCGTACCATACGGGCGGCTGGGCTCATCAAAGCTCAGGCTCAACAACCGCCCGGCATCATCAAACAACGCCGCACGGCTATGGTGGGGGCAAGTTTCGTAAAGAATGCTAAACTCGCCCATCTCCCTACCCTTTTATCACATCCGCTCGGCGCAAAAGCTTAGCCGTATGGTAAAGCGAAAGCCCCATTATCCCGCTCAAATGCCCATGCAACTGAATCACATATTGTTCAAAACCACTGGTTTGAATTTTAAAAGCTCCGCTTGCACCTTCCCAATTTTGCGGGTCAGCCACATGCTTGTTCATCTCGGCAGCTGTCAATTTCTTCAACTTCAACCAACTCACCGCCACGTCTTCAAACACTTTGCCTTCAGGCGTGATGACACACATGGCGGTGGGCACATAAATGCGTCTGCCGCTCATGTGGCCCAGCATCTCACGGGCTTGTTCAAGGGTATGCGCGGTTTGCAAAATGCGGCGACCAACAATCACGGGTGTATCAGCCGCCAGCACAGTAGCTTGGGGCTGCTCGGCATGAATTTTCATGGCCTTGGCCTTCGCCACCCGTTGGCAATAATCCAACGGCTTTTCGCCTTTCAGCTCCGTTTCGTCTACGTCGGCAGGCATCACCTCAAACGCAGCAACCAACCGCCCCAGCAGCTCCTTACGGCGGGGCGATTGGCTGGCCAGAATGAGCTGCACTTACGCCGCCTTCACCGGTTCCAAGCGGGGCAACGTCACGCCTTTTTGGCCTTGGTATTTGCCTTTGCGGTCGGCATAGCTGGTCTCACACAACTGGTCGCCGCCTAAAAAGAGGAATTGGCAAATGCCCTCATTGGCATAAATTTTTGCGGGGAGTGGCGTTGTATTGCTAAACTCCAGAGTCACATGGCCTTCCCATTCGGGTTCCAAGGGCGTCACGTTCACCACAATGCCGCAGCGGGCGTAGGTGCTTTTGCCTAAGCAAATCACCAACACATCGCGCGGAATTTTAAAATATTCCACCGTGCGCGCCAACACAAAGCTGTTGGGGGGGATGATGCATACGTCGCCTTTAAAATCCACAAAGCTTTTGGGGTCAAAGTTCTTCGGGTCCACCGTGGCACTGTTCACGTTGGTAAAAATTTTGAATTCGTCGGCACAGCGGGCATCGTAGCCATAGCTGCTCACGCCGTAACTAATCACACCTTCGCGCTTTAAATTCTCAGTAAACGGCTCAATCATGCCGTTTTTGGCTTGTTCGCGTATCCACTTGTCACTTTTAATCATGTTTTTGTTCCCCCAGTTACCCCCCCTTTTTACAACACATTTACACATCTGTAAAAAGAGTTTACAGTGCATACACCTGAAGTGGCTAAACCTTAGCCACTTTTGACTCATCCACACGCAACCTTAAAGGAACATGCGTATGATCACGTTTGAAATACTGATGCAGCACTTGGGGCTCGATCCCAAGC
>JBAQUW010000103.1:0-10251 GCA_049297755.1 Alphaproteobacteria bacterium | reverse complement strand
CCCCAACACCACTTGCGTGCGCCAAACCGAGCAATTGGGCACCGGCCACGCCGTGCTGCAAGCGGAAAAAGCCTTAAAAGGTTTTACAGGCACCGTACTGATTGTGTGCGGCGATGTGCCGCTGATGGAAACGCAAGCCTTGCAAGCGTTTCTCGATGCCCACCAAACGCAGAAAAATGTGGTGACGGCAGGAAGTGCAGTGGTGGACGACCCAACAGGCCTTGGCCGCATGTTGCGCGATAAAAAAGGCAAGTTTGTAGGCATACGCGAACACAAAGATTGCAGCAATAATGAACTGGCCATACGGGAAGTGAACGTGGGCATTTACGCCGTGAGCAGCACGCAGTTGCTGCCGCTGCTCAAAAGCGTCACCAACAAAAATGCGCAAAAAGAGTATTACTTGCCCGATATTATCAGCCTTGGTTTAAAAGCCAAATTGGCTGTGGCGGCAGTGGAGTTTGAGCAAGACCCGAGTGAGTTGGGCGGCATCAACAACCGCGTGCAATTGGCCATGGCCGAGCAAAGCCTGCAGGAACGCTATGCGGAATACCACCTGCTGAACGGTGCCACCTTGCAAGACCCTGCCACCACTCACTTTAGCTGGGATACGCAATTGGGGCAGGACGTGACCATTGAGCCGAATGTGTATTTTGGCGCAGGGGTAAAGGTGGCCGACAATGTGGCGATTCATGCCAACAGTTATTTGGAAGGCTGCACCATTGAAAGTGGCGCCAGTGTGGGGCCATTTGCGCGGATTCGAGCAGGCACGACTGTGGGCGAAGATGCCAAAATTGGTAACTTTGTGGAAACCAAAAAAGCCAAAATTGGCAAGGGCAGCAAGGTGAGCCACCTGACCTATGTGGGCGATGTGACCATTGGCAGCAACGTGAACGTGGGCGCGGGCACTATTGTGGCAAATTACCATGCCTTCCGCAAAACCAAGGCCGAAACCCACATTGCCGATGGCGCCAGCATTGGGGCCAACAGCGTGTTGGTGGCACCTGTGAGCATTGGCAAAGATGCCTTTGTAGCCGCAGGCACCGTAGTGCGCAAAGATGTGGCTGCGGGCACACTGGTGGCCGATAAGCCTGAGCAAATTGTGAAAACGAATTATAAGAAATAAACGAGGGGATAACTTCATGTGCGGCATTGTAGGCGTGATTGGAACAAACACAGCAGCGGCAGATGTGCTGAATGGGTTGAAGAAATTGGAATATCGGGGCTATGACAGTGCCGGCATTGCCGTGAAAGCCGGGGCCGAGCTGCACACCCGCAAGGAAGTGGGCAAAATTGGCGCGTTAGAAGCGCTGTTACAGGCCGAGCCCTTCCCTGCTGCCACCGCCGCCATTGGCCACACCCGTTGGGCCACGCATGGCGTGCCCAGCAAGCGCAACAGCCACCCGCATTGCTGTGCCAACGTGGCCGTGGTGCACAATGGCATTATTGAAAATTACCAAGAATTGAAGGCCGAATTGCAAAAAGGTGGCGCAAATTTTTTGAGCGATACTGATACCGAAACTTTGCCCATTTTGTTGAGCCACTTGATGAGCACAGGCATGGAGCCCTTGGCCGCTGTGCAAGCCATGGCCAAGCGCGTGCATGGCGCATTTGCCTTGGGCATTTTGTTTGCGGGTAAACACGATATGCTGATGGGCACGCGCCGTGGGGCGCCGTTGTGCGTAGGTTTGGGCAAAGGCATCAACTATTTGGCGAGCGACCCCTTGGCGTTGGCGGGCTTGACCGACACGTTTATTTTTCTGGCGGAAGACGATATTGCGGTGCTCACACCCACCACCTGCGACATTTATCGCCCCGATGGGACAACGGTGAAGCGCGAGAAAAAACTGCTAGACCTGAGCAACGAACTGGCAGGCAAAGCGGGCTATCGCCACTTTATGCTGAAGGAAATTAACGAACAACCCAGCGTGGTGAGCACGTTGTTGACGACCTACCTCGACGCCACCACAGGCCGCGCCGTGTTGCCAAAATTGCCGTGCACACTCAGCACCGTGCCACAAATTAACATTGTGGCCTGCGGCACCGCGTACCTTGCAGGCATGGTGGGCAAATACTACTTTGAGCAACTGGCAGGCGTGCCTGTGAACGTGGACGTGGCGAGCGAGTTCCGCTACCGCCAGCCGCCGTTCATTAAGGGTGGTGTGTTTATTGCCGTGTCGCAAAGCGGCGAAACGGCTGATACCTTGGCGGCGCTGGAACATGCCAAGGCCCACGGCCAGCATATTATTACCATCACCAACACCCCCACCAGTAGCATGGCGCGTGCGGCCGATGTGGTGATTGAGCTGAAAGCCGGCCGCGAAATTGCCGTAGCCAGCACCAAAGCCTACATGGCCATGTTGGTGGCGTTGGCCGT
This sequence comes from Alphaproteobacteria bacterium, assembly GCA_049297755.1. GTDB lineage: Bacteria > Pseudomonadota > Alphaproteobacteria > UBA2136 > JAPPOO01 > JBAQUW01. The sequence continues at coordinate 7,877 of JBAQUW010000103.1, read as the reverse complement.
ACTTGCACTGAAAGCCGCTGAAGAAAAAGGCATTGCGGCCAAAGAGTTAGACGGCATGGCGCAAGCACTGCGCGAACTGCCTGCCAAGCTCACCCAAGCCCTTTCCCTCGAACCCCAACTGCACACCTTGGCGCAAGACCTGATGCACGCCACCAGCATGCTCTACCTTGGCCGTGGCCTGCTGCAACCGCTGGCGTATGAAGGTGCATTGAAGATGAAGGAAATCAGCTACATTCACGCCGAAGCCTATGCCAGCGGCGAAATGAAGCACGGCCCCATTGCGTTGGTGGATGAGCACTTACCCGTGATTAACTTGGCCACCACGGCTGATGGCTTGTTCGACAAAACCGTGAGCAACATGAAGGAAATTGAAGCCCGCCGTGGCCGCGTGGTGTTGTTCACCGACGCCTTGGGCGTGAGCAAGTTGGACAAAGACATTGCCGCCACTGCCCGCGTGCTGACTGTGCCCGCCAGCCACCCCTTCACCGCCCCCATGCTGTTTGCCATCCCCCTCCAACTGCTGGCCTACCATGTGGCCACCAGCAAGGGGACAGATGTGGACCAACCGCGTAATTTGGCGAAGAGCGTGACGGTGGAGTAGCGATAGCTGCTTAAAGTTGAAGCAGTTCGGCAATTTCGTCGTCGACCTCTAAATAACCTTGCGTGCGGATTTTTTCCTCGTAAGCACGGCCATTTTCGCCGGGTATTTTGGCGCCATGACTATGGATAATATTGACCATATCGGTGCATTGCTCTTTAAATGTTTGCGCGTCCACCAATATGGCAGGGTCTATCGCCATCACCAAAAAGCCCCAATCTTTATCGAAGGTTTCATAGTCGCAATACGCGGCACCAACCAACGGGCCGCTTAACAGCTCCACCATCATCCCTAAACCTGAACCTTTATAGCCTTTATCAAAAGGTAAAATACCGCCACCCATGGCTGCGGCAGGGTCTTGGGTTAACTCGCCAAACTTATCAATGGCCACCCCAGCGGGGATTTTTTCACCGCGCATTTTGGCCACTACAAGTTTGTACCAAGTAATAGCTGCAGTAGCCATATCAAACACAATGGGCTCTTTGGTTGTAGGTATGCCCCACGCCAGAGGATTGGTGCCAAATAACGGAACCGTTAAATCAAAAGGAACAACACTACCTGGAGAACGCGCACAGCAAAAGCCAATTAAACCTTGATTAGCCATAAGCTCCGCATAATAACCCAAAACACCCGTACTGCTAAAAATACCGTTGGCGCCCACAATGCCAAAACCGTGCTGTTGCGCTCGCGCAATCGCTTGTTGGGTGGCCATTTGCGCCACATAAAAACTAGGGTTGCCATGGCCTTGAATATGAACTGATAGTTTAGATTTTTCTTGAATTTCAATCTCTTGTTTTGCTTTGACATTTTGCAAAGCAGCGTCGCCCAATAGCTTTGGTAAACCTTGGTCTCCTTTTGCCCGCAACTCGGCATATAAAATAACATCGGCACAAGCCTGAGCCACATCTGCCTCAAAAAACTTTTGCAAAAAAGCATTCAGCTTTTGTTTTAAAATAGCGGTTTCAATTTTTTTCATGGGATGATTTTAACCGAAAATACCGCGTCAATCCATAAAAAAGCAGCCCTTGCGGGCTGCTTTCGATCTTGCGTTAGCTGTTGTAGTTGGGGGCTTCACGGGTGATGGTGACGCCGTGGGGGTGGCTTTCGCGCTGGGCGGCGGGGGTGACGCGCACAAATTGTGCATGTTCCCGCAGGGCTTTGATACCCTCAGCTCCCAAATAGCCCAAGCCCGCCTGCACGCCGCCTTTCAGCTGGTGCAGAATGTTGGCCACGGGGCCTTTGTAGGGCACTTGGCCTTCAATGCCTTCGGGCACCAACTTATCGGCCGCGTGGCCAGCTTGGAAATACCTATCGGCACTGCTACTGGTGGTGGTGCCTTGGGCACTACGCACTTGCATGGCGCCCATGCTGCCCATGCCCCGATACGCCTTATAGGGGCGGCCTTGATACATATACATGTCGCCCGGCGCCTCATCGGTACCCGCCAACATGCTGCCCAGCATCACGGCATCGGCACCAGCGGCCAAAGCTTTGACGATATCGCCAGAGTAGCGAATGCCGCCATCGGCCACCACCCCCACATGGGGGTGCTGTTGCCGCACATAGTTGGCCACATTCACCACCGCCGTAAACTGCGGTACGCCAACGCCTGCCACAATACGCGTGGTGCAAATGGAGCCCGGCCCAATACCCACTTTGACGGTATTTGCACCCGCCTCGATGAGATATTGCGCCGCTGCAGCCGTGGCAATGTTGCCCGCCATGATGTGCAGCTGCGGAAACAGCTGCCGCATGGTTTGCACCATCTCGGCCACATTGCGGGAGTGCCCATGGGCGGAGTCAACCACCACACAATCGGCCCCCGCTTCCACCAACGCTTTGGCGCGGGCAAGGCCAGCCTCGCCTGTGCCTACAGCGGCGGCCACCAACAGGCGGCCATCGGTATCTTTGCTGGCGTGGGGGTGAAGGGTGGATTTCTCGATATCCTTCACCGTAATCAGGCCCACGCAATGCCCTGTGGCATCAACCACCAGCAGCTTTTCGATGCGGTTTTCGTGCAGCAGTTTTTTGGCCAAGCCTTGGCGGCGGACATCGTTGATGGAAATGGTGACCAAGTTGTTTTTGGTCATCAGTTCACTCACCGGCTGGCCATCGTTTTTGGCAAAGCGCACATCGCGGTTGGTGAGAATACCCACCAACTTGCCCACCGTGCCGCCGTTAGGCACCACCACGGGCAAGCCAGAAATACGCTTTTCCCGCATCAGCGCCTTGGCCTGCGCCAAGGTGGCAGAAGGAGCAATGGTGATGGGGTTCACCACCATGCCCGCCTCAAACCGCTTCACAATACCCACTTCGGCCGCTTGGGCTGCCACCGTCATATTGCGGTGAATTACCCCCATGCCACCCTCTTGCGCTATAGCAATGGCCATGCGGGCTTCGGTGGCGGTATCCATGGCGGCAGAAAGAGTGGGAAGGTGCAGATGATGCGGCCCCACCGTTGTGGCCAAACTGGTTGCGCTGGGCAACAGTGCGGACTTTGCAGGTTCCAACAACACGTCGTCGAACGTCAATCCCAGCGGGATATCGGCGATGTTGACCATGATTTTCTCCAAGGAAGAAGGGTGTAGACATAGCGCGCATGCGCTCGTTAAGGTTTGTTTAAGAACTGAGAAAGTGACCCCAACGGTTACGCAACGTAGTGAGTGTACACAAAAATGTCAATAGGTTTTAAATGGCAGTCAGCCCAATAAATTTGGCGCGGCGGGCGGCGCTACTGCCTGAGCCTGCGGTGTGCAAAGCGCTGGCCACGGCTTCTCCCACCCGTTTGGTGATAAGGGCGCTATCGCGGTGGGCACCGCCAACGGGCTCTTGAATCACGCCATCAATGAGGCCTTGCTCAAACAAATTTTGCGCGGTGAGTTTCAGGGCATCGGCGGCGGCGGGCACGGTTTCCTTGTTCGCGTCTTTCCACAAAATGGCGGCGCAGCCTTCGGGCGAAATAACGCTGTAGACGCTGTATTGCAGCATCAGCACGCTATCGGCCACGGCCAGCGCAAGCGCGCCACCGCTGCCGCCTTCGCCCGTAATGGTGCTCACCACCGGCACGTTGATATTCAATAAGGTTTCAATGCACGCGGCAATGGCTTGGCCTTGGCCACGGGCTTCAGCGTCAACGCCTGGATAAGCGCCCGGAGTGTCCACAAACGTGAGCAGTGGCAAGTTAAACTTATCGGCCAATTCCATGATGCGTTTGGCTTTGCGGTAGCCATCAGGGCGGGGCATACCAAAGTTTTTAGCTACTTTGTCGGTGGTGCCTTTGCCTTTATCAACCCCCAACACGGCCACAGGCTGGGCGTTGAAGTAGCCGAGGCCTGCCAGCACGGCTTTGTCATCACCAAAGCAGCGATCGCCCGCTAAGGGTTGAAAATTGGCAATCAGGTGCTGAATATAATCGCGCGGTTGCGGGCGGGCGGGGTGCCGCGCCACTTGCACCACTTGCCATGGGTTGAGGTGGCGGTAAATATCCCGCAGCACTTTAGCTTTATGCAGCTTTAAGCGTTCAATTTCGCCTGCGGCGTCTTTTTCGGCACTATCATTCCCTGCCGCCAAAGCCTCGTGCAGGGCTTGAATTTGCGTGGAAATATCCAGCGCAGCGCGTTCAAAATCGAGAAACTGTTCCAATGGTTATCCTCTGGTCGCTGTTATGGGCTAGGTGCCTGAGCTGAGCGGGTGGTACTTTTCCAACACCTCGTGCAGCCGCTGTGCCGCTACCTTGGTGTAAATTTGGGTTGTCGTCAAGCTTACGTGACCCAACATTTGCTGTACGGCACGCAAATCGGCATCATTATCCAGCAAATGCGTGGCAAAGGTGTGGCGCAAATGGTGGGGGGCAAGGGTAAGCCCCACGCCTTCCCCCGCCGCTTGAATCAGCTGAAACACCCGCTGCCGTGTGAGTGGCCGCCCTGCTTTGCCGCCAATCAGCAAATAGGCGCTGTGTGTGCCTTGCAAAAAATGTGGCCGCGCATCGCGCAAATACACCGCCAACACGCCGTGCAGAATAGGCCCCAGTGGCACCAAGCGGGTTTTGTTGCCTTTGCCCGTCACGCGCAACGTGTGGCCTTCGCCATCGGCCACATCGGCCACGGTCAGGTTTACCAGTTCGGTCACCCGCAGGCCGCAGCCGTAAAGCAAGTTGAGCATCACGCGCAGGCGCAGTTGTTCGGGCTCCGCCCCTTCGGCGGTTTTCATGAGCAGTTTGGCGTGTTCTAAACTCAGCGCCTTAGGCAAACTTTGCGGCAACTTGGGCGGCACAATATCCAAGGTTGGATTGTTGTTCACCACCCCTTGCTCTAATAAATAATCGTAAAAATTCCGCAGCGCCGCCAGCCGCCGCACTTGGGTGCGAGGATTAAAATTGGCCGCGCCCATGCTGGCAACATAAGCTTCTACCTCGGCCTGTGTGGCATGGGTAAGGTTGCGCACATAGCTTGAAAAATCAATCACATCGCGCTGATAGGCGCTGACCGTATGGGGGCTTAAATTACGCGTGACCGATAAATGTTCTAGCCAAGCGGAAAGATACGGAAGTGCACTTTTTTGCGTCATGCCCTTAGTATAACACAAAAAACCGCTCCCCGAAGGAAGCGGCTAAAACTAACGCTGGCATTTAACCATCGCCCATATACGGGCAACATGAATAAGACCATACGCAACCCACCACGGCCCCCCTTGCAGATTATACAGGGTGCTATTCTTATTGGCTTGGTACTCAATTTGGCCTGTTTTATAGTAAAACAGCACACTGAAATTTTTGGTTCCCAGCGCTTTAGGCCAACTGTGACGGCTGACACTGTCGGATTGATAGCCCAACTCACCCCACCACATATGTGTGATGAGAGTACTCACAGGCAAGGCCGTGTTGTAAACAGGTAATGGCTGTACATACATGCGCGTATCTCCAAAAAGAGTGCAGATGAACCACTGTGCCTGCTTTATAGCAATAACACTCTATGTATGCAACTCTATTTTGGAGCACTTGGCGACAATACCAACGTGCTGCTGGCCAAGGTAGGGCGAGAAGAGAGGGCGGCTGGTGTTATCACGCCTGCATCCACCGGCATGCCTTCAATAGACGCCGTGGGCGAAGGTGCTTGCGGTACGGCTACCGTAAACGACACCGTACCCACCGTGGCTGAAACACTCGTCATAGCGCCCAAACCACCTTGCACCACCGTGGGGGCGGCGGGTAGCGTGGGTGCCCATGCGGGCAATAACACTTCTGCGGCCAATAAGCGGGCGGTTTGGTTGAATTCCACAAACTTCAAGGCGGTGAGTGCATTGGCTAAGGTTTCGGGGGCCACGTCATCTAGCCCACCCGCCAAGGGTTCTAGCGCCAATAATAAGGCGGCACCTGTGCGCTGCCCTGCCAAATGGTCGGCCAACAGGCGCAACCACAAGTGGCCCGCGCTGCGGCCTGTGGCATCGGCCCCGCCTGAGGCCGCATACAGCTGTTGCCATGCCTGCGCGGGCACCACAGCACCTAAGGCTTCCAGCCCTGCCAAGCCCCGTTGGGCACGGGCGCGAGTGGTGGCATCGGCCAACGGTTGCTGCTGCCACCATGCCGCCACCACTTGGGGCTGCAGGGTATTATCGAGCAAGCTAAAAATCACGGCCATGGCATCGCGTTGCTGTTGGGCGTGTTCTGGCAAGGCTTTGTTCTCAAACATGGTCATCCACCATTGGCGGGCCAAGCCGCTTTCGCCCGCCGCCAAGGCCGCCCGCATGGCCAAGGGGGCAAACCACGCTTGTTCCGCCGTGGGCACCAACTGTTGGCCTTGGGGTAATAAGGCTTGGGGAATATGCGGCAACCCTTGGGTGCCCAATTCCTGCCACAATACACTCAGCGCTGTGGCACGCATGGCAGGCAGTTCAGCCAAATTGGCGGTTTGCCAGAGCAATGCGCGGGCAGCCACATGGGTGGTGGCGCTGACCAGCAAGGTGCGGGCGGTGCCAATGGGGTCAGTGACACTCGCCACATCAAACGTATAACTGTTATACAGGGTGCCCAGCGCCAAAGCGTCTGACGGTTTGGCGGTTTTATTCACCACATGCTCGCCCGCCAGCACGCGGGTTTCAATCGGCAATTGGGTGGTTTCCAGCACACGCTTCAATAACACATCGGGCAATTGCGCCAACATGGCGGGCTTTAAATAGGCAGGGTAAGAGGCCAGCAGCACCATGTGCAAGGGCTGCAAAGGTGCTGTGAGTGGCAGCGTTTTGTTTTGGTCGACAATAGCATTGAGCAAGGCCGACAATTGCGGGTCGGCTTGTTTATCGGCCTCGATTTGCAAGCTTAAACTCAGCTGCAAGGCCACGGCTTCGCCCTGCACAGCTTGGCACACCATCAGGGCTTGGCGCCAAAAGGTATCGCCTTCTGCCACCGTTGCATTGGTCACTTGTCCGCGCACAAAAGCGCAGCCACGGGTGGCATCGCCCGCCAGTAAGGTGGCTTCTGTCCATGCTTTGGCCAAGGCTGGGTTGACGCTTAAACTGCTGGGCTGGGTATCGCGCAACACAGCCAGCGCATCTTCCACCAAGCCGAGCCCCAAAAACACATTGGCACGGCTGGCTTGCCATGCGGCCTCATCTAACCCTTCGGGCGGCAAAGCGGGGGTGAGCAACACTTTGCGCAACAACCGCCGCACAGTGGGGCTGGGTATGGGCTGGCTTGCCAAACGCTGCAAACTGGCGGTGGCTATGGCGGCATCGAGCCCTTGCCACACATCTTCATTCAACAAACTATCGGTAAACACGCTCGCGGGGTTGGGCAGGGCACGGGGGGGCAATTGTGCCGCCAAGGTGGTGCTGGCCACGCGGGGCAAGGCGCTGACGGGCTGCGGCTGGCCGCGCACAGGAGTAAGGCTGGGCATCACAGCCGTGGGGGTAATGGGTTCCAACACCACGCTGGCAGAGGTTTGCGGCACGGTGAACGAAGCACCCACGGCAGGCCCTGTGGGAATCAGAAAATCCTCAGCGGTATAATCGGCGGGGAAGGCTTGGGCATCGGCCACTGTTTCGCTCACTTGCGCCACAACTTGGCCCGCTGCAAGTGCTGCCCCAATGACCGCCGATACTCCCCTCCCCCAAAGCCCGCACTGCATATGATGAGCGCCTTATTGGGGGGCAGAAAGTTGAATGGTTTCCGTCACCTCTACCACCTCGGGTGTGGTGGAAACCAACCAGCCGAGGGTGGCGCCCAACAGCACAATCACGCCGCCCACGGCCAGCCATACCCATAAGTTATCATTCACAGCTAAAC
>JBAQUW010000102.1:0-13511 GCA_049297755.1 Alphaproteobacteria bacterium | reverse complement strand
AATGAAACCCGTCACGTTAAAACAAAAATTCTGCCATGGCTGAAGGATATCGCGAGCAGACCGAAGAGGAGAAGAAACGACAAGCCATGGGGACCTGGGTGATGTATTGATGAAAAAAGGTGCTGGAAGAACTTAAACCGCCACCAAGTATTCCTAACCCCCACCCATCACCCCACGCACCCTTGCCAAACGCCCGCCCACGGCGCGGTTTTTCTGCGCAAGGCCCGAAAGGTCTACTTGCAGATGAAACTAAGAAACTGATAGGAGATTGTATTGAGAGAATATCTGCTCATGGCAAGTCTGCTGATGACAATATATTTTCATAAAAAAGCCGCCCCGAAGGGCGGCTTTCATTTACTTGATTTGCATGCGCCAGATGGCGCCGCTTTCGACATAGGCCACTTTATTGCCCATGTTGTACAGGTGCATGCCGCTGTGCAGGTATTTGTCTTCCACTTCCGTGGCGGAACTGCCTTTTGCAAACGGCAGAGAGGCGATGATTTTGCCATCTTCTGGCATCTGCACCACCGTGCCATTCTCGAGCATAGTGAGGTTGAGGTTGGGTGTTGCCACCACCTCATCCACCACTGTGTAGCGGGTAAAGGTTTTGTCGAACACCAGCTCAATGCGCCGATAATCGCCCTGCTTGGTGAGCACGGTGAAAATAGTCAAACGCTGACGCGCAAAGCCATTCAACACGCGCTTCCCATCCAATTCAGGCACGGCCATTTGCGCCAAACCTTGCTGCCCCGTGGGGAGAAGCAAGTGGTGCTTACCAAACACGTCCATCAACGCCGCTCCATCAAACCACTTGGTGGCATAGGGGAGAACATCAATAGATATACCTGCTGTGGCGTAGGCCAAGCTTCCCAGTACCGTCAGTTGCACTTCCGTTAGCTTATCAGCTTGGCGGATGAATAACTGCGTGGGTGTGGCAAACCATGCCTCGCCCTGCAACTGGCTCACCACCTTGGTGGCAATGCCTGTAGGTTGCAGCAGGGTGAAGGTAGGCTGTTGGCCAATCAACTCGGCCACCAGTATGCTGTTGTCGGGTTGCGTCACCACGGCACAGTCAAGCGACCGTGCCGTGTGGAGCACCCTGCCATCGGCAATGCGAATGATGTTGCCATTGGCTAGCAAAGCCGTGCCATTGGGCCAGATGCGCAAGGCGGTGTTACCCGCTTGCTCAAACAGTTTTTCGTACACCAACCCACCTGTAGCTTGCACCAGCATGCGGGTAATGAGTGCGGCTTTGGCCGCCTTCACACTCTTATCGAGCGGTGAGGGGGGCTGGCTGCGCTCACCTTCTTGGAACGTGGCACGATACCAATCCATCAGCTTAGCAGGTATCGCGTCCATGGGGCGCGCACCTGTGGCCACAGCACCTTTGGCAAACACCGAAGCGTTGTCCTTCATGCGCTGTTGCCAGCCTGTCATGGGGTGGTAGCCTTGCAAACGCCCTTTGTAAGGGTGAATGCCAGTGAGCAGCAAAAAGCTGACGATGCCCCACGCAAACCAATCGGTTTTATCCGAATAGCCGGTGGTGTGGTTATCCACAATCGAGGGCATCATCTTTTCAATGCTGTTCCATGGGCCAAGGGCCCATGCGTCCACATCAATCGCCCAAGCCTTAAAGGCTTTGGCGTCCCATGTGGCCAGCCAGTTCAGCTCGTTGGCGTCTCCCATTACAATTTTGGGGGAACACCCATGCACGTGCTTCACCACCTGCCACATTTTCTCGGCCAAACCAAGGGCTTCGGCATCGCCAAAGCCCAGCTCTGTTCGAGAACCATTGGTGGCCAGCTCGGTAATGGTTTTGCCGTCACTCACCAGTGGCATGTAGTAGCCAATGGGCTTGTTACGGTCGCCATACACCAAGCCCTTGGGGGCTACAATAGAGGGGTGTTTGCCAATGGCTGTCCGCAACGCGGTCAGCTTATCCGGCATACCTGCCTTGAGTTCCCGTTCGGGTTCAAGGAAGATTTTCACAACATCAGTCTTGTGGCGGTAAATGCGTCCACCACCGCCCTGTGCCATAAAGCTTTTGTCGGTGAGGGTAATTTTACCCGCACCTTCCAGCGTGACTGTTTGAGACATTGTTCACTCCGTATGTTGCAGCCGAATGGCCGCCATGCTCAGGTCATCGCACGGTACCCAGCTTTCTCCCTTATACGGCGCCCTTTCAGGGTTGGCCGCAAAGTCGAGGAAGCGTTTTTGGCGGTTCCGCACAAACGCATCGCTGTGTGCTTTAAACTGCATCAGCTCTGCCACCACATCTTGCCAAGGTTGGAAAGGTGGATTGTTGACTGATACGCTGATGTTGCCCAGCTTCTCCACCCCATCGCTGAACACCGCCACGGCCTCAAGGTTTTTCACCTGTTTGGCCGAGAAGGTGAGTAGTACACCGTCCATGCCCTCGCGCACCGTATAGGTGCGAGAAGCACTTTGAAACAGGGGCAGTTTGCCGTCTGTCGCCCAGCTTTCCTGCGTGAACAGGGTAGCTTCTGCATTGCCACCATGGGTGGCAATAAAGTGGGAAGGGTGCTCTTGGTTGATGGGGTAATAGGGCCCCATCTCGGGCGGCCAGCCAAAGCGGTGCAGCAACAGTTTCCCGTCGGTGTACCGTATGGCCACGGCCCCATCGCCCCGCACATGCACAAACCCACCTTGTGGGGTGAGAAAGGCATAAATGCAGGTGGCAGTGAGGTCGGCACTATCGAGCGACAACGCATCTTGCGCCGAAGCCATATACGCCCGTTGTAGGGCATTGATAGCCTCCACCGCCAGATGCGGGTGAGGTGAGGTGGCAACAATTTGTTTGACCGCCTTACGCATACTGTGGGTCACCACGCGGGAGCCCACATCGGTGCGGCTGTGCAAATCGCGGCCGTTGGCATCCAACACGCTAGAGCAACCATCAGACACCACGGCAAACGCCATGGTACCTGTGGCCAACGCCAGCGCATCGTCTTGACAATGTTGGCTTTTTTGAACGTGTGGGTAGCCAATCACGGCATACCCATCGGCCCAAAAAGGCTTGTGTAAGGGTTGTGTCATGTGACACTCCAGTTGAAGGTGAGGGGATACAAACGCCAAAGGCGGGGTTTAACCCCCGCCTCCAGCTTACAGTTGTCAGTTGGCCAGTTAGAACGTGGCCTTAGCCGAAGCCGCTACCGCGGCACTGGCACCGCCAGACTGGCGGTTCTGCGAGACGGTGGAGATGGACTTAGAAATCCATCCACCGAGTTTGGCAAGGCTCTTGGGTGAGGCGTCTTCCGTCATCAGCACGGCATCGAAGCCCATCTCTTGCCGGATACCTTCAAGATACTGCTTGAAGGCGGCCGTCTGACGCGCCTGTTCAGCCTTGCTGGCATGGGGGTCGAACTCGGAGTTGATACCAATCAAAGTAGTGGTCAACTCCGAGAAAATTTCGCCATGCTTGATGCGCTTGATGACTGCGGCCACATCCTTTGCCTTATGGCTGCTACTGTTGTTGTAGCCGTCAGTCGTGGCAAAGAAGGCGGCGTTGGAAGCCGAAAACTTCTCGGCATTGAAGGCCGTAGCCCCCATAGCGCCGAGTGCATTCAGCCCTTCCACGCAGGCATCGAACAGGTTGGTCATGCCACCAATCGGCAGCGGCATGGGGTAGTCAACCGCAGGGTCAACCTCCATGAGCGGCTTGAACGGGTGGAATTCCCGAATCAGCTTGTCGCTGAACCCCGTGGCCCGCATGATGAGGTTGTACTTGTGGGGTGACATTTGACATGCCTCCACAATGCCCAGTTTCATCTGGCGCAGCTCGCTAACCCAGCCGCTAACCGACCCTGAAAGGTCGGTCGTCATGCCGATGATGGTCAACTCGCTGGCCTGCACCGCCGCCACCGCTTGTTCGAAGACGGTGGCGTCGCCAAAGCCAAAGTCGCCCGGCAGAATCAGATCGTTAGACATGTTTTTCTCCAGAGGAGTTACAGTTGAGAGGCGGAAGTGCCCCTCTGGCAGATGCCAGAGGGGGTATGTTAGTCGCGTTAATTGATCGCGCGGCTATCGGTGATGACGAGGCCCTTCTTGGCATACGCCGCAAAGAACTCGTCGGCACGGGCAGGGAAATCGAGATGCCCCGCGCCGAGGGCTGGAATATTGGACATGCAGTCGTCGACGACGATGAAGTCCTTCAGCATTTCGGGCGGAACGAACTCGAACACCTGCTCAGCCGTGCTCTTCACGCAATGCGTGCGAGCCTGTCCAACCAGTAGCTTCTTGCGCTTGCGGTTCTTGAACTTTTCCAGCACACGGGTGTTGGCCTGCGTGCTGTTGACTGTGGGGTACAGCTCAGCCCCCATAGCCTTAAAGCCGCCGAAATGCTCGGCATATTCGAAGAAGCCTTTGTGAACAGGCTCATGACGGTTGCCTGTCTCATCCTCCCATTCTGCCACGGCTTGCGCCAGTTCCGGATGCATGTTATGGCCCCACGTTTGGGCCATACAATGTTCGTTCCAAATTTGGACGCCGCCCGTGAGGTCGAGATACGCCAAAACGATCTCAATCACCTTGCGGCTGCCCAAGCTCGGTACACGGCGTTCCGCATCAACAGGCAACCATTCGCCACTACGCACCATCTCGGCTGTAATGTAGACCGACATGCCTTTCGGTGGCTTGCCATTGCGCCCTACCCAGAAGGAAGGGTGAGCAATATGCCGCCAATGGGTATCGAACGTGAGGATGATGCTTTTGATCTTTTTGCCCAATTTGCGAATGAGCTTGACCGTGCGGCTGGTATCATCCAGCGCACCCGGCACCGGCAGCGCCGAGAGAAACTCGGTGCCATCGGGCAGAATCATCCGATCGCGGTCGCAGTTGTAGAAGGGTACAAGATTCATGTTTTTTGGCCGAACCCAGTCCATAAAGGAATTCTGGATGTCGATGCCAATCAGGTCATAGCCTTCAATAGCCGTAGCCATTGTATTGCTCCTAGAGGTTGCAGGTTGAAATGCATCATCTGTCGATACGTCACAGTGTGAAACGTACAGGTGATGCCCAGATAGAACTGGAGTGCAACGTGTATATCATAATTGTATGCAATGCAAGAGCTTTTTTATTCGTTATAAAAACACTGTCATCATTGTGCCTACCACCAAGTATTTCCACCACCCTCCCATCACCCCATGCACTCCTGCCAAACTTCCGCACAAGGTACGAGGTTTGATCTGCAAGGTGTTTTGCCACCAATTTGGCTGTGATCGCCCCACAGTCTGGCGGCGGTACAGTATTGTTTTAAGAACAATTGTCGCCCGGCTGGAGGCCTAGCGGGTATATCGCCGCCGAAAATGAACATAACCTCTATCTTTCACGACAAAAAATGTCGCGAAGCTTGCTTTAACGACGCTTTTGTGCGTAAATTGTCGTGATAAAGAACGAAAGTGTCGCGAAAATGCCCTCTCAGATGACCGTACTGGAACAATTGGCGACAATCAAATCAACTCTTGCAAACTTTTCAGAAGGTGCATTTATTGAAGAAATTGAGTCTGCCAGCAATTTGGGCTTAAACCGCCGCACACTCCAACGGCGCTTGAAAATGCTGGAAGAACATGGAGCATTGTCCGTCACAGGCAAAGGGCGTGGCACCCGCTATCAGCTATTGGATTCTGGAGAGGGCAAGAATTCAAGTGCACCCGTGGTTGTGGCATCGCCAGAGAGTGAGAAAATTCGTCGTTATGTAAACCAACCCACAACGAAGCGTAAACCTGTCAGCTATGAGCGAAATTTCTTAGAGGCCTATCAACCCAACACCATGTTTTATTTATCTAAATCCGAACGAAATAAATTGCTCGAAATTGGCCGCACCCCTGATATTGGGCAGCAGGCAGGTACATACGCTAAAGATATCCTAAATCGCTTGTTGATTGATCTCTCTTGGAACTCAAGTCGCCTTGAGGGTAATACTTATTCGTTGTTGGATACCAAGCGTCTGATTGAACATGGTGAACAGGTAGATGACAAACCAACCGCTGACGCGCAAATGATTTTGAACCACAAGGAAGCGATCGAGTTCCTTGTATCGTCGGCTGAAGAGATTGGTTTTAACCGCTATACTGTTCTTAACCTGCATGCCCTGCTGGCTGAAAATTTGCTGCCAGACCAACAAGCTGTGGGACGTTTGCGGCGTGGCCCTATTGGCATCAGTCATTCCGTTTACACGCCTACCGCCATTCCGCAGGTGATTGATGATTGCTTCAATCTCATCCTAGAAAAAGCCCAGGCGATTCAAGACCCGTTTGAGCAGTCTTTTTTTGCCATGGTACATCTGCCATATTTGCAACCATTTGATGATGTGAACAAACGTGTATCACGGTTGGCAGTAAACATTCCGTTACTGCAACACAATCTTACGCCGCTTTCCTTTGTGGATGTTACCGAGTCTGATTATATTCAAGCTGTTTTAGGTGTTTATGAACTCAATAAAACGGCGCTGTTGCGTGACGTTTTTATGTGGGCATATGAGCGTTCCGCTGACCGTTACAGTTCCATACGCCAGTCCATTGGTGAGCCAGACTACTTCCGTATTAAGCATCGCAATGCCATGTATGCCTTGGTTGCTGATGTTGTGACCAATGGGCGCAACCAGCAAGAAGCTGCCAAGCTGGTGGCAACAGAAGCGCAAGTTCTTCCTATCGCAGAGCGGGCAAAGTTCATTGAGGTGGTGGAGACAGAACTTTTAGCTCTGCATGAGGGTAATTTTGCCCGCTATCGCATCCGTCCGTCAGAGTTTATGGCATGGCAAAAGGACTGGCAAAAAAAGAAATAAAGTGAGCGTAAGTCTGTTCATCAAATTTCGTACAATAGGTAAAAAGGGGGCATGATAAATTCATGCCCACACAGATTTTACATCTTCTTTGGAAACGAAAAGTTGTTCGCTTCAGTTTCATCAGGCGCCATGCGGGTGTGGCTGGCAACAGGGGTGCCGTCGCTGCGGGTGTAAGCGCGCACATACACCTTGCCATCGGTATGGCGGAAGGCTTGGGGCGTGACCGAGGATTGCGCAGTGCTGACGCCAGTTGCGCCGCTTTCATCCATCACCATCACTTCAGATAATTTTATAGGCAGAGCTATACCAAATACGTCTGCCACACGTTCAACAGCATTGGTATTATCCCGTTTCTTGGCGTTGAAGATATCGGCCAGCGGCGGTTGTACTTTGGTCGACACATGCGGTTGTTCATTCATAGGCAAATCAGGCACCAGAATAAGCGGCTCAACCTTTAAATGGCCTGCGCGCAACGCGTTCATCATGTGCGTCACTAGCACAGCCGTAGGGTCAGCGTCAGGGTGGCGCCGCAACATAGCCTCTACCGATTGAGCTACCTTATGAAAAACCCCCAGATTTTGGGGGTTCTCGATGGTCCGGCCAATGGCCTCTTGGGTGACAGGCTCAGGGTCTTTCAGCGGCCCTGCAATGCCCGTGGGGCGATACGTCAACTCCACCTGCTGCTGCACCACACTGTGCATGCTGCCCAGCGTGTGTGCCAACGCCACTTTGGCGGCATGGGCCAATTGAGTGCGCCCGTGGAAGCCACCTTGCACCGCCGCTTTAAGTACGGTTTGCGTTATGGCATCTTTCCCTACCGTCATGGCGGCCGCAAACGCGGCTTGGCCCGCCGAGGAGACAGCATTGCCTACAGTGTTTGCGGTGTCTTTGAGGCCGTCGAGGAGGGAGGAAGGAGAAATACCCCTTTCTTTGTTCATGGCAGGCTCTAGTTTTTGAATACTCTCTTGCCGCCCATTCTCCCAACGATCAAATTTTTCATTCACTTTATCAACATTATTTTCTTTAACGTACTCGTTCCATCTATCTTCATGAATAGCGGCTTCCGATTCATGAATCGCACGTTTCCAATCTCCATGCTGTTCATAAGTACGGCGAGGATCATACGGATTTGCAATGACTTCATGTGTATCCATACGCCTCTTTACTTCAATGGCAATTTCTTCATCATTCCAATCTTCTCGTTGAGCTTGCGCCCCGATCTGCCTACCAATCTCATTATTTCGACGATCCATCCAATGTTCCGCAGTGCTATTTTTATCGTTTAATTCTACATAGTCCCCTCCCAAATAAGATATAGTTTTCCCATATTGTTTCGTGGTGATCGCGGCGGTATAAACATGCCTAAATGCATCCCGAGGATCGTTGTGTCCAGAGCCTTCTGGAACCCCTACTTTATCTGCCATAACGGTTGCTTGGTTTTGATAAGCAACCATGATATTTTCTCCATTTTTAATTAAAAAAACCTCCAATTTTGGAGGGCTCTTTATTGTATAATTTTTTCAAATCAATGTGGCCCAACCATGGCTTGAAAGACATAGATCCCCCAAGCAACATAGGTTAAAAGACCTAAAATAGCGGTCAAAGCTACATAAATTAAAATACGGAATAGTTTTTTCATGTCTACATCGTACCATTCTCCCTCTGCTTTGTTAAAATAAAAAAGCCCGCATGAAGCGAGCTCTATGGGCAGGGGCAAGATAACCCCATGCGCCAAACCTTTAAAAGGTAGTCACAAAAAAAGCCCCCTGGGGCATGTACACGCTTTCTCTCATCGTGGTGTTTTTATACTCTAAACTGGAGAGAAAGTCAAGTTTGAACTGCTTTTGTCAGACAAACTGACTTGTAAGCACGCTCCTCCGAGTATGGTCATTTTCTACCATAGGTTGCGCAAAAAGTCAAGCGAAACAATCCTGTACGCAAGCTGCGTGCTGCCATTATTGCGCCCACCACCAAGTATTCCTAACCCCCACCCGCAACCCCACGCACCCCCGCCAAACGCCCGCCCACAGCGCGGTTTTTCTGCGCTGTGGTTACTAAGAGCAGATTGGCGAAACTTTGCCTGTTGGGCAGAAGAGTTGAATATGGGCAGATAGCAGCAAATTGGCACAATTTATTCTTGAAATTTCTTTGCAGGGGGCGTAATGACAAAGCATGAATATACGCCATATGCTCTCGCAAACCTTTACCATATCCACATGGATTCAAAAGTATAACCGTGCTCTGTTGCGCGACGATTTATTGGCCACGGCGGTGGTATTGGTGTTGTTGATTCCCCAATCTTTAGGATATGCCATGGTGGCGGGTTTGCCCCCACAAGTAGGGCTTTATGCCAGCATGTTGCCCGCGATTATTTATGCATTGTTTGGCACAAGTATGTCTATTTCTGTGGGGCCAGCGGCTGTACCCGCGCTGATGACCCTAGCCGCCACCAGCGTGGTGGCTATGCCTGGCACGCCAGAATATCTGGGCGCTGCATTGGTGCTCACATGGTTGTGCGGGTTTATTTTGCTGGCAATGGCATTGTTGCGCTTTGGATTTTTAACGCATTTTATTAGCCATGGGGTGATTTCTGGCTTTACCACGGCATCAGCACTTATTATTGCGGCTAGTCAGCTCAAACATATTTTTGGCATAGAAGCCCATGGCCTGACGTTGCCAGAAATTGGGTTTTCGTTATGGGAACACAGATTGAATGTGAGTATTTATACGCTAGGGTTGGGCGGCATAACGCTGCTTTTGTTGGTGTGGTTGAGGGTTTATCTTAAGCCATTGTTGCTTAAATGGGGCATGGGCATTACGCAGGCTGATATTTTACAACGCACTAGCCCCATGGCGGTGGTGGTGGGGAGTATTTTGGTCACGATGGTTTTCAAACTCGATACTTTAGGCGTGAAGGTGGTGGGTGATATTCCCCAAGGTCTGCCTAGTATTATGTTACCTAATGCGGCGTTTTCACAATGGTCAGCTTTGGCCAACTCTGCCTTGTTGTTGGCGCTGTTGATTTATGTGGAATCTATTTCCATTGCCCAAAGTTTTGCTGCTAAGCGTCGCCAGCGCATTAATCCCGATAAAGAACTTTGGGCAATTGGCGGTGCGAATATAGGTGCCGCTATTACGGGTGGCTGCCCTGTGGCAGGTAGTTTTTCGCGTTCGGCCGTTAATTTTAATGCTGGCGCACAAACACCTATGGCGGGCGTATTTACTGCCATGGGCATTGGCATCATGGCCATATATTTTACCAAAGCCTTGTATTACTTACCTTTAGCCACTTTGGCTGCCACCATTATTGTGGCAGTGCTGCCGATGGTGGATTTGAAGATTGTGCGCCATACATGGGACTATTCTCGGCGCGATGGCGTTGCCATTTTGGCTGCATTGCTGATGAGCTTGCTGTTGGGGGTAGAAGTAGGGATTGCCGTTGGCGTGCTGCTCTCTATTGGGTTTTTTCTGCAGCGCACCAGCCGCCCCAGCATTGTGGTGGTGGGGCGGGTGGCAGGCACCGCGCACTTTAGAGATGCCGCTCATCATGACGTGCAAATACACGAAAGTGTGCTGATGCTGCGTGTGGATATGAGCTTGTACTTTGCCAATGCAAGTTTTGTGGAAGAGTTTATTTTGCGCCAATTGGTGCAAAACCCGCAGCTTAAACATGTGGTCTTGATTGGTAGCGGAATTAACCTGATTGATGCCAGTGCCCTTGACGTGTTGGAAGACATGATTGTGAAGCTGCGCGATGTAGGGGTAACATTTCACCTTGCTGCCATAAAAGCAGGCGTGCAAGAGCGCTTAGAGCGTGTAGGGTTTATGAAGAAATTGGCACGGCCTATTTTCCCCTCAGCGCTCGATGCTGCGGAAGCTTTGTGGCAATAAATTAACCCCCGTTTCTGGCGGGGGTAATTTTAATGGGTGTCTGGTTTAGTCTTCTTGTCGCACTTCTTTCAGTTTGCCTAAGCCTAATAGTTTGAGCCCCATTTTTTCATAAAATGTTTCGGCTTGGCCATGGCGTACTTTCGAGAGGAAGTAGGTTTCAAACCCCGCCTTGGCCGCGTGCACCCACATGCCAGATGATGACCAGTTCACGTTGCGCGGCGGGATTTGTGGCTGGGCAATAAAGGCAATGCCCGTATCACCAAAATCGGCTAAGCACATGGCATTAAGGCTGGGCACGGCGGTGGGCTCTTTGCCTGCCAGCAAGGCGCTAATGTTCTCGGCCACGGCTGTGACCATGGATTCAATCATAAACCCTGTTTTGGGTGTGCCCACAGGCAACGGTGTTTTGCTGACGGGTGGCAAAGCCACACACACGCCTACCGCAAAAATATTAGGGTATTTGGGGTTGCGTTGGTGTTTATCGGTGAGAATAAAGCCGCGGGGGTTAGAAAGCCCCTCAATATTGCGGTGCGCTTCCACGCCACGGAAGGCAGGCAAAATCATGGAATAGGCAAACGGCAGCTCGTGCTTGGTTTTCAGCGAGCCATCATCGTTGACTTCGTCCACATACATTTTGCCGTCTTCTACTTTGGTAATTTTGGCATTGGTAATCCACTTGATGTGTTTTTCACGCATGGCACTTTCCATGAGGCCTTTGGTATCGCCCACGCCATCTAGCCCCAAGTGGCCAATGTAGGGTTCGGGGGTGACAAAGGTCATGGGTACGGCATCGCGCTTTTTGGCTTTGCGCAGGGCGGTTTCCACCGTAAAGGCAAACTCATATGCAGGGCCAAAGCACGAAGCGCCAGAAGCAGCGCCAATAATGACGGGCCCGCCCTTTTTCTCGAGCTTTTTATAGGCTTCGAATGCCTCCACCGCATGGTCGACATGGCAGATAGATTGGGTAAAGCCATCTGGCCCCAGCCCTTCAATTTCATCAAACGCCAATTCTGGGCCAGTGGCAATAATCAGGTAGTCGTAAGGCACAATGGTGCCATTAAGCATCTCAACTTCATGGGTTTCAGGAGAAATACGTTTGGCGCCTTCAGCATGAAAAGCAATGCCGCGCTTGGCCATCACAGGTGCTAGCTCAACTTCCAGCTCTTCCTTTTTGCGCCAACCTACGGCTACCCATGGGTTTGAGGGCACAAAAGAATAGTGCGTGCCTTTATTAATGACCGTGAGGGTGTGTTCTTTGCCTTTCAGGTGGTCTTTCATTTCAAAAGCCATAATAGCTCCACCTAAGCCTGCACCAATAATGACAATCCGAGCCATGTGTATTCCTCTTTTTTATTCTTTGTAATTCTATACCCTAAAAAGAAGGTTGACACATGTATTATAAAATAATTATATATGCATATGTTAAAGAAGCAACCGTTGAATTATGCCCGCACTTTGTCGCCCAAGGCAGACAAAGTGGTGCGCTTAATGCGGATGCTATCTCACCCGCAACGGTTGTGTATTGTTTGTCATTTGTCTGATAAACCAAGGCGCGTGACCGAGCTGGTGGAGCTGTGCGGCATTGCTCAGGCGCAAGTCTCGCAATTTTTAACCCGCATGAAATTGGAAGGCTTTGTTGCGGTAGAGTCGGTGGGCAGAGAGCGTATTTATCGTTTGGTTGATGAACACGCTTTGGCTACAATGAAAGCGCTGCACAGTATCCATTGCATGCCAGAGCAATCTCAACATTATCAAAAAAGAAAGTTATCGTCATGAGTTCGCGCGTATTACGTCAGGTACAGTTGGTTGTAGGTTGTCTTATTTTGGCAGGGGTTGGAGTGACGTATTGGGTAAGCCCTTACGGTTTGGTGCTGTGTACCATTGCAGGCTTAGGTTTGCTACAAGCCAGTATCACTGGTATTTGCCCTATGGAAAATATTCTGGCCAAAATGCCTTGGAATAAAATGCCAAAATCAGGCGACTGCGGTTGCGGAAATGGTGGATGTGGGGCAGAATAGACGTAAGGGAAAAAATGTTAAACTCTCGCACCGCTCACGTACGCATGTTTGTTTTGGCAGGGCTTGCCGTGTTGGCTATGCCGTGGGCGTGGGCGGTTGAAGTTTCTTCTACGTTTCAAGTGCGTATCCAATCTGTGGCTGATACCACCTCTTTGGCCGGTGTGCTGGAGGGAACAGAGTCGGCCGAGGCACGTGCGCGACTTGGCGGCACGCTAGAAGAATTGCGCATTGAGCGTGGTGCATGGGTGAAAAAAGGCGATATTTTAGGCGTTATCAAAGATAAAAAACTGCCGCAACAATCAGCTGGTTTGGCGGCGCAGGTGGCAGCTGCGGCCTTGCATGTGAAGCGCATGGAGGAGCTGTTGCCGCTCGATGCGGCTAGTCAGGCCCAAGTTGACCAAGCCAAAGCGCAGCTCTCGGCCTTAAAAGCCCAGCAGCAAAATACGGCGCAAGCGGCAACCGATGGCGCTATTTTGGCGCCGTTCGATGGCCAAGTGGTGGCTTTGCATGCGGTGAGAGGGGCTGTCATTATGCCAGGAGAAAGCTTGGCCACCGTGGCGGCTGCCCCCTTGCGCGTCCGGCTGGCCTTGCCAGAGCGCCATGCAGGATTGATAAAACTTGGCGATGTGGTTCCTGTCGTGAAAGATCATGTGCAGGTGGCTGGCACGGTCAGTCGGGTGTATCCGCAAGTGGCAGATGGCCGAATTGCGGTGGATGTCACGTTGCCAGAAACGTCTGGTTCGGTGTTGATTGTTGGCCAAAAAGTATTGGCACAAGTGGCCACTGGCGAACGGCAGGGG
>JBAQUW010000101.1:0-12417 GCA_049297755.1 Alphaproteobacteria bacterium | reverse complement strand
ATTTGGTGGCGGGGGGTTATAAGAGAAAAGTTAAAATTTCATCGAGCACTGGCCACCCTTTGGAGGTCAGGCGCAGGTGGGTGGGGGTGAGTTCTAAAAAACCGTCGCCCACCAATCGCAGCGCTTGTGGCCAAGAAAAGACGGCTTTCCCAGAGGTGATTTGAGGGCGTTTTGGCAGGCGGGATAGGCTAACACCCTTAAGTGAGCGCAAGCCCATTAAAACAGCTTCCTGTAAGGCCTCTGTTGGAGAGAGGGGGGTGAGCTCGGAAAATGGTGTACGTCCTGCGGTGGTGTGCTGCATATAGGTGCGCGGTTGCTTCCAGCAGGTGGTGGCATAAAGGGTGTTATTGTGTGCAATGCGCCCATGGGCGCCAGCGCCAATGCCAAGGTAGGGCTCGTAATCCCACACATGTTGGTTATAAGCGCAGATAGATTGTGGGGTGCGGGCAAAGTTAGAAATTTCATAATTCAAGTAGCCTGCCTGCGTGAGCGTTTCTCGCACACATTCAAATGCAGCGGTTTGCTGGTCGGGCGGGGCGGGTAGCCATAGCTTGCGGCGCACTTGGCTATAAAAAGCGCTGTTGGGTTCGATGGTTAATTGGTAGGCACTGATGTGCGTTGGCGCGTAATCGAGAACACTTTGGAGCGATTCTTGCAAAGAATCAATGGTTTGGTGAGGTGTTCCGTAGATGATGTCAAGGTTGACATTGTTGCAGGCTTGCATCGCTTGTGTGATGGCAGTATGGGCCTGAGCCGCAGTATGCTTGCGTCCGAGGAAGAGCAAGTCTGCATCACCCAGTGATTGCACCCCTAATGAAAAGCGGTTGACACCAGCCCGTGTGTAGGCTAAAAAGTCAGGTAAGGGATAAGGGTTGGTTTCTAAGGTCACTTCTAAGGCAGATGAGACATGGAAACGCTCCCGTATCGCATCCAGCAGTCTTTCAACTTGTTCAGCTCCCATTAAGCTAGGGGTGCCCCCTCCTATGAAAATGCTCGTAAGTATGCGCTTACTTACATACTGTTTTTGCCACTCTAAGTCTTTGATTAAACAGTCAATATAGGCTTTTTCAGGAATAATGTCCGTCACATGCACGTTAAAGTCGCAATAGGGGCACTTGTGCAGGCACCATGGCCAGTGCACATAAATGGCAAAAGGGGAAAGGGTGAGGGGGGTGCTCATGCTGTTTTCGTTACACTATATATTAGAGACCATCAGAGAGGGAAAATGCCTCTGGTGGGCCTGTGGGTGCCAGTGGGGGTGGGTAAGCTGCATGCTGATGCGGTGGGTGGGGAGTAAGTGTTCGAAGAATGCTGCATTTGTCTGATGAACAATGGTGCATAAAAGTGACAAAATGGCGCCTACAGAGGCGTTGCGTGGTAAGCAAAAGGAAGGTTTTAAAAAATGCGGTGATGGCCACGCCAAAACGGGCTTGTCTGTATACGGATTGCTCCTGCAAAAAGGACACAGCAAAAGTGTGGCGGAAAGAAGAAATGGGGTGCGTGTGTCATGCGTCATGAAAGAGCAGAAAGCACATCTGCAAGGTGTGTTTTTGGAGACACTTTTTCAAAAATATGCGTCACCAAACCTTGAGGGTTTATCAGAAAAGACGTACGGGCAATTCCCATGTATGTCTTGCCATACATGCTCTTCTCTTGCCAAACGCCATACTGTTGGGCAACTGTTGCGCCAATGTCGCTGAGCAAGGTTTCGTGCAACTGGTGGGTTTGGGTAAATTTTTGCAGCAAAGTGGGCTTGTCTGGGCTAATGCCAAGGGCAATGACATTGTGTCTTTTAAGTTTTTCAAGGTTAGCGCTGATGTCGCACGCTTGTACCGTGCAGCCGGGGGTAAGGGCTTTGGGGTAAAAGAAGATCAATACTGTTTTTCCACGAAAATCCGACAGTTTTACTGGGGTGCTGGTGGCATCTGGCAAACTAAAATCAGGCGCAATGCTGCCTATGGCGGGCATGGTCATGGGGCGTGCTTTCTTAATAATGTGGAATGGCACTACTGTAACCGAGTTGAAACAAATGTGCAAATGACAGGCGAGGGGGCTGGTCAGGTGCGGTGTTACAGGTTAACCTACGGCCCATGAATCAGAACAATGCAAAAGCAAATGGTGCCCAGCCAAACGGTGCGGCGCCAGTGGTGCCCGTATTCCGGTGTTTGGGTCAAGCGGTGCGTGATTTATCCATGGAGTGCCCTATTGCGGGCTGGGAAAGCCAAGGCCAGCCGCAGGTGGATATGAACATGGGTGTAGGTGTTGTGCCCCGGCAAGGTGCGGAAGGCGTGTGGGATGTCACCTTATCACTGCGTTTGCGCGTAGAAGCTGATAAAAAACCGCAAGCTTTGCTAGAATTGGCCTATAGCGGAGCCTTTTTGCTGCAACACATTCCGCCTGAGCAGCACGACATGCTGTTGCACGTGGAAGCCGCCAGCTTACTTTATCCCTTTGCGCGTCAATTGGTCATGACACTCTTGGCCGATGGCGGCTATCGTCCGCCATTGCTAGAGCCGGTGAGTTTTATGGCGCTTTACCAAAGCCGCGCGGTGCCAGCAACAGGGCAGGGGCAGGCAGCGTCTTAGCCAATCATACTTTGGGCAAAGGTGGCAATTGCGGGCAGGATGCCGTTTTTCACAAAGGTAATGCCTAGCAAAATGGCTACGGGCGTTAGGTCTAAGCCAGAAATGATGGGCACATACCGTCGTGCCCGCATAAATAAAGGGTTGGTGAGTTGGCGAATGATGCGCACCAGCGGGTTGCTGGGGTCGGCGTTCACCCAGCTGAGTACGGCGGCGGCCAACACCAGCAGCATCAATAAAAACAATAAACTATCGAGAATCTGAGTGAGTGCCAGCAAAGGGTAGCCTAAAATATACATGCGTCTTCTCCTTATATATGCGTGCACTCTAGCACAAAGTTGCAAAACACGGTAACATTGCCATCAAAGAGTAATGAAAAGGATATCTCCATGCGTCGAAACAACAATGTCATTTTTGCATTTTTAGCAGCCATGTCTTTGTCTGGCAATGTGTTTGCGGGAACAATAGCCGATGGTGCTGTTGCCTGCATCAGCCAAAAAATGTTGCATAAATACACCGATTACACACAGGCAGGCGCCGAACTCTTCGCCAAAGACCTGCGTGACCGCGCTGCCTGCTACATCAGCCGCGGTGGTGAAGTGGCGCTGCCGCTAGAAGCCAGTAAAACCGCCATGAAGTTGGAATTGGAGCGCGGCCACACCGTTTGGGTGCAAACCGCCAGTTACCAAGCTGCCGAAGGCGAAAAGCCCCTGCCGACGAAGAAAAAATAAGGCCAAAATACAAAGGCAGGCCTTGTTTTATCGTCGTCTAACACCAATAATAAGAGAGTGACGATGACCCCACACCACCCGCTCCCTTCGCGGTTACCAGCTTCCCCACAGCGTTCTGCTTGGCAGGCCTTGGGCCTTGTGCTTGCTTTTGCCGCAGGGGTGTGCTGGCCCAGCCACACGGCTTGGGCTGCGGGCGGCGATGTTCAAGTGGCGCAAAATACTATGGCTGGAGAAATTCTTTGGGGTACAGTAAAACAACACAATTTAATCAGTCCATTGGGCGTGCGTTTTGCGTTTACGGGCGTGCCTCGTCCCTTTTGCCCAGGTCGGCGGCCTAAAGGCTTGATTCAGGCCGCAAACCCAGTGGCGGCACAACTTCTTTTTGCCCACCGCGAGCCCGTAGCCACGGTAGAAGTTAGCTGCAATGCAGGGGAATCTGAGCTTATCGCTGGTGGTTTTGGTAAGTATTTGATAAAATTAGCCATGTCGGGCGTCGGGCTCGAGCAAAAATGTCGTCAAGGCGCTGGCGGGCAAGATGGTAAGGCCAAATTTACCGATAATTTCCACGATGCCCACGTGTTTGGTCAAAGCTGGTTGTCGATCATCAACAGCAGCCTATTGCCCGAAGAAGCGGTGATGTCGAACTGGTGTAACTGTATTTCGGGTGAAGATTTGTCGTGCTTGCTTGTCAGTGCTGTCACGGGTGGTATTGTGCAGCGCAACCCGTTAAAACAAGATACCTACCAAGTGGCTGGCCTTGCCAGTGCCACAGGAGCTGCTCAAGAACCATTGCGGGTGGTGCAAGTGGGGGGGCTAAATAGCCTGCCCAGCACACGCCGCCAAGGGTACGATGTGCCAGAAAAAGTACGCTTAAAGCACGATGCCGCAGGCACGCCGCAGCCCGATGGCTTTGTACCCACAGGCTGGAGTCAGGCCGTATTGGGTATGACAGAAGACTTATTTGCCAACGCTTTGCTGGCCACCAAAGTGGCGGGCGAGCGGATGCTGCAAAATGCGGTGATGTTAGAGCAAGTGTCTGATACAACAGAGTTTTGTAATGTGCAGGCCCAATTGAAAGAGGGCGAAGCCGAGGCGGCCAAGTTTGAAAAAACATTCGATGATCCCCAGTTTCAGCTGTCACTGTATCCCCGTGCCACATATTTGGGCGAGGGGCAGCAACAAGAGGTTGATAGCACCAAACCCAACCCCGCTTGCCCCTTGGTGAGTGCAGGTTACCTACCCCAAGCCACCATTCGGGGGATGAACAAAACCGATTACCGCCACTGCCGCGAACAATGTGTGGATGCCCAAGGCCAAGCTGTAGAGGCTGGTATGGAAGGCGCCATCTGTGGCTGGAAAGCCGATTTTGGCTATTATCAGCCAGATGATGTGGCCGATTGTCGGGCAAATCGCTTGAGCCCTGTCACGGTAGAAGGATTGTACCCTGCATGCGATGGCATGAAGCTTTCTACGTTGGGTCAGCCAGAACAGCAGAGCAATGCGGCGCCCACGGTGGTGCACGATAAAACCCTGGACCACCGCCAACAACTCACCGATTTGCGCTTGCGCACCCTGCGGGCCGAGCTGGATAAAATTAAGCAAGCGGCCAACAAAGCCCTTGCTTACGCAGCCCAGCAGGGTAAGCGGTTGGGGGTGCAGTGTGCGCCCCAATCGTCTTATCGCCCCGTCCAAGCGCCTGCAACCCAAGCCAAGCTAGAGCCTGTGTGGGAAAATGCCCGCCGTACAGGGTTAGATGCTGCGGGGTTGCAAGGGCTGCGGCAAGCCGTGGCCGTGGTGCACCAACAGGCCGCCGCCTTGCAGGCCGATAACCGTGTGGCTGTGGTGGCGGCAGGCGATGTTTTTTCTATGAAAATGATTCCGGGTGTAGGTGAATTTCAAGCTGTTTTGGGGGCATTTAACCAGCTGATGACCTTGTTGACCGATCCCGCCAGTTTTTTTACGGGGCTTGCAGGTAAGCTCACGGGTGGCATGCTGCCTGTGAAAATAACAGAATTAAGCACATGGGAAATGCCCGATTTTTCGATCAATTCCGTCATTACCAACATGGTGCACAGCACCAGCGGGGCGGTGCTAGGGCCTGTGTGTACGGCAGAAAGCTTGGCTGGCACCTTTGGCTTTGCGGGTGTGGGGCTTGGCGATGCCTTGGGCTGTTGCGGCACATGGGGCGTGTGTGGCACCAAACATGGTTATACGTTTGAAAAAAGCCAAGACCCCCGCAACCAAGCCTTGGTGGCCGCGCGTGCCTGCAAAAGTGCTGAAGATGGCGGGCTGATTCAAGATGAAGGCTGTACGTTTTATATGAACCGTGACTGGCCGCCCATGCGGTCTGCCTTATTGGCTGATGCAGGGCGCAGTTATCGTGGTTCGGGCGTGGTTCCTGTAGGTTTTGATATGAACAACCCTGTGCACCGTTGGGCCTATGCGGGCGAGCTGGCGTATCAGGAACCCCAACTGGCTGCGGTATTTTTGTATCAGGGCACGGTGGGAAAAGGCACCTACCGTGGCACCATGCCATGGCCGGTGGGAACGGATATGAACATTGTACTAGGCGCAGAAAAGTTCACTTTAGGTGGCATGGCGAATACCCAAGTGATGAGTTTTACGGGCGAGGGGAGTGGCATGCACGTTTATACCTTTTGGAAATCAACCATTTGCACCGCCACCTATCCGTGGCAAGATCTGCCCAGAATTGGAGTATCATTAGCAACCGGAGCGCCACCGCCAATGCCATGCGACTATCAACGTATCAAATAGCCCTGCTGAGTGGTTTGGCCTGTACCTCTGCCGTGGCGGAGATACGGGTGTATGACCCCAACACGCAAGAAAGTACAACAGCCCCCGCCGTGCGGGAGGATACAGCACAGCCCAATACGGCGGCTGCGCCCACAACTCTTTCCGCCGATGATATGCCGAAACCCTACGCGCTGGAAAACCCCGACGTGCTGCGTGGCGTGGGTATGAAGGCGCAGGAGATGCAGCTTCCCGCCCGCCAATACCGCGATATGTTCACTCCCGACGATGTGCTGGAACGTGGTGCGGGTGTAGGCAAATTAGGCCGGGCCCTTATTTTTGTGAATGCCAAAGATTATGACGACCGTTTGGCCACAACATTGCAGCAATTGCAGGCATTCAAAGGTCTTGATACCCAAATTTGGGTGCAAGATATGGAGCCTCTGCAATATTTAAAAATGGCCACAGAAGAAGCCAAGTCTATGAAAGATATGGAAGCTGAGCTCACAGAGCCCAAGTTCCATGTCGATAGCCAAAGCTACTTGGCCCAGCAACACAATGCCACCAACTACCGCACCATTGTGTATCAAGACCCCTTTGGTGCCCGCCGCAGTTATGATGCGTTTGACGACTTTGACAAATTTACCCGTCACGTGAAACGCGTGCAAAAGCAATTGCGCCAGCAAGGGCAGAAAAAGTGATGATTAACAAAGGCTTGCTTAGTTTGCTGGTGTTGCTTTCTGGTACGGCTGGGCTGGCTTATGCGGCCGATAAATACACGCCCTGCCTCGACTATTTCACCGTGGGCCCCAGCGGCTGCGGCCCCGTCAAACCCAAAAAACAAAGCCCCACCACCGCGCCTGAGGCCAGCTTGCCTCCGCCGGTGTTGGAAGAAGCCCCAACCCCAGCCCCAAGTTTAGCGCCAGCCCCCAAAACGCTCGACCAAAAAGTGGATGAATTTCTCGAAAACCACGGCAAACCCCCGCGCGAGTTTGTGGAGTTTAACCTTGAACCCACCCTGCAAAACGCCCTCAAATGGGTGCATGCCTACAATAAAATGATGGACCGCAACATGCAGCTGACCCGTGCATGGACGCAAGCCGAAAAGATTTACGATCAAGCCAATAGTCAAGGCCAAGACCTAACACAAACTGTTGAAAGTAAATATGCTTTGCCCGATGTGCCCGACTATGGCGTGCCTGTGCCGGAGTTCAATTTCTTACAAGATAAAATGAAAGATGCCTTGGCCAACACTCCCCGTGCGCTGCCAGGTGGCATTGCACCCATGGGCATTCAGCAAGCGCAGCCTGCTATTCCCCAGCCCACTGCCGCCAGTTTGGGGAACATTTCGGGGTTGGATTTGGGCAAAGCCATGCAAGGTATTTTGCCAGCCGATCAAAATCCCGCAGCCGCCCTTACGGCCGCACGCGCCCCACGGCCCGATGGCCGCATTGGCGCCAATGTGGGTGCGATTCATATCGATTATTACTTTAGCGCCGAATGCGAATACTGCAAAAAGTTCGAGCCCGAATTCAAACAGTTGATGACCGAATTGGGCGATAAAGTGGAAGTGACGTGCGTCGATGCCACACCGTCAGGTCAGTCTATTGCTAATATAAACGGTAAGTTAGACTGTGCGTGGCGCGCTGTTACTCCGGGAGAAATTCAAAAAATGGGCATAAAAGCCACGCCGTCACTCATGGTTAGCCGTGGGCCGGGCATGCCGCTGGAGCGGGTGTCGGGCTATGTGGAGCCTGAAAAACTCAAAAATTATTTGCTCAACGGTGCCAAACAATAAACAGCTCGTGCCCTTGCGGTTGCCAGATTGACGCCCCATATCTGTTGTAGGCAGGCACAATTGGTGTAAACTGGTCAGGTAAACCACTTCACCCATTGCGCCGTTTTAACAGCAGATAACAAGGTAAATTCATGGTAGACGCACCCGCTAAAGTGCAAGAAGGCATGTTCTCCGAGGCCGCCCGCGGCACGGGGCAATTGGCGCGCGAACGCTTGCTGTGGGCCTTGCAACCCATGGCCACCGTCATAGTGGTGTATGGCTGGGTGCTCAACCCTGCGGTGGTTGATTCATCTGCTTTGCTTGGCACCACACTTTGGGGGTTTGTTTTTGGCTTAGGCATTGGCGTTTTGGGCTATCGGCACCAGTTGAAAAAGCACTTTGTGATGCAGTTTGAAGGTGGCGTGTATAGCTATAACCGCGTGCCCGAGGAGTTTTACTGGGGTGCCAAAGCCCAAACCCTGTTTATGAAAGAAAAGAAATACCATGACCGCCCAAAACCCCGACCACCGCAAGGAATTATGGCTGAATAGTAACCTGATGACCCGTCACTGCTTGGGCATTGGGGCTACGGGTGCGGGCAAAAGTAATTTTCTGAACCTGATTTTGAAGCAGCAAATGATGCGCGGCGGCGGTGTCATTCACATTGACGGGAAAAACTCCAAGGAAGCCATTATGGAGTTCCTGAACCTCGCGCGCATTCACGACCGTTGGCAAGATGTGCGAATTATCAATATAGACTCTCCTGCCTTATCAAACACTTACAACCCCCTTTTGCGGGGCGATGCCGATGAACTGACCGCGCGGATTATGGGCTTGGTGCCCGAATCGGGCGGCGATGCCTTCTTTCGTAGCCAAGCGCAAACAGGGTTGCGCTCTATTGCTGGGGTGATGCGCGAAATGGGCCTGCCCATTAACTTTCAAGACCTGATGGTGACTATGCGC
Source organism: Alphaproteobacteria bacterium (assembly GCA_049297755.1). Classification (GTDB taxonomy): domain Bacteria; phylum Pseudomonadota; class Alphaproteobacteria; order UBA2136; family JAPPOO01; genus JBAQUW01. The sequence continues at coordinate 3,613 of JBAQUW010000101.1, read as the reverse complement.
AGCGAAAGCGCCCTGCGCTGGCTGGTGCAAAATGGCCCCCAAGGTACGCCTGCCCACACCCAATATAAGCAGTTTTTTGAGGGGTTGATGGAAGTGGACCGCCGCACGGGCGTGAAAATTGTGAACGAGCGCAAGCTGCAATTCGCGTTTGGCGATTTGACTGGTAAATTAGACACTTACAACGCAGGCAACTCCAGCAAGGTGCTGAATGCCTATAACCCTGAGGTGGATTTGTATGAAGCCATGCAAGAGAACCTGTTGGTGTATGTAGCCTTGCCCATGCTGAACAAAAACGAGGCCGCCATTAACTTTGCCAAGTTGTTCATCAGCGATATGCGTACCGCCATTGGTAAAATTCAGAACGACGAAGTGAAGCCTTCCCCTACCTTTTTGGTGCTGATGGACGAGTTCTCGAGCTATGCCATGCCTAGCCTTGCTGCGGTGTTCGAACAAGCGCGTTCGGCCAACGTGTGCCTCTTCCCCTTCATTCAAACCATTTCCAGCCTGCAAGATAAAGAGCGGGGCTTGAGCGAGGACTTTGCCAGCAAAATTTTTGGGAATACCTGGAATAAAATTGTATTTATGACCAAAGACCCCGACAGTTGCGTGAAGTTATCAGAAGCCATTGGTGAGCATAAAGCCCAAAATATCAGCGAAACCATGGGCGAAAAGGTGGGCTTCGCCAGCGGGCTCGACGATGCGTCTATTCTGCGTACGGGCAGCCGTGGCCGCGATTACAGCAAATCGATCTCGTATGATTATGAGGCTATTGTGCGGCCCGAGGAATTTGCTAACCTAGACGTGATGAAAGGCGAAGCCATTTTTATGGGGCAGGGCGAAGTGTTTAAGCTGAAAGTGCCCTTGGTGCAGGTGCCGCGCTTGCCGTATAAGTCCGATGCTGAGGCGCTCGACTTCCCTCGCTTCAACATGCCGTTCCGTCGTGGCCTTGGTATGGCCGATGTGTATCAAAAAACCAACACCTAGAATATAAAGAAATAGAGGCTCAAATGATTGAAAGTTTTGCATATTTGTATGTGATGGTGCTAGAGCCCTTGTTGCAGGTTTTTGCAATTATCGTTGCAATTGTCACGGTTGTTTGGCTGGTAATGTTGATGACCGATGCGAAAAAAGGTGCGGAATTCTTCCATAGCTTTTTTGCCGTTGTGGGGCGGGCCACTTTGGGTTTCTTGCGGGCGGTTGGTATGGGTTTGTGGTATGGTTTTCTCTTTACGGTGCGTGCTGTTCAGGTGGCGGTTGCAGCAATCCGTGACTTTTTTATCTCACCTGTCTAGTTGGCTGAAATAATTTTTACATCTCTGTTGGTATAAGTATTGCACTACAGGTGAAAGCCTGTGTAATATACTACATATAGTGCAGCCCTTGGGGGAACGGGGGTTGAATAACAAAAGGGAGGCTGTCCCATGATTCTGCAAATAAAATCTCAAAAAACCTATTGGTTGCTTGGTTTGGGCTGCGCCTTAAGCGCGTGCTCGCCGGCACAAGGGTGGATGTCTGGCTCTGCCATGGGTAGTGGCAGTGTGCCCACGCAGCCCCCCATGTATGCGCCGCAAAGTGGCTATGCCGATGCGGTGCCGGCTACGCCCACGCCTGCTCTCCAATCTGCGGCGGCAGGGCAACAGGTGCAACCTTATGCTTTGGCGGCGCCAGACCCTGAGGTGGATCGGTTGGCCAGCGAGAACGAAGGTTTGAAAAATCGCCTTGAGCGCCTTGAGCGTGCCATGATCCGTCTCGATCGTCGGATGCAATTGATAGAGCGAAATGAATTGGGACGCATGTCTGGCTTTGAAGGTGGCGCCGATGAGCGTGTGAGTGCTTTAGAGAATGATGCTGTGTCTCAATCGCAACAAATTGCTCAATTAGCGGTAGGCCAGCCTTTAGGTGGTGCTCTGCCTGCGCGCGGCAATCAAATGCTTGCAGCGCTTGGTGAGCAAGCTTCTCCGCCTGCTGCTGCCGCCTATCCTCAAGGTATAACGCCTGTCGCTGCACGGCAACAGTCGGCGTATCCAACCCCACGCGCCGCTGCCCCCCAAGGTTATGCTCAGCAGGTGCAGCCAGAGGGGATGATCAGCTCCAGTTTACAAGCAGCCCCACGTCGTGTGGCGTTGGCGTCAAATATGCAAGTGGCCTCTAATGGCGCAAATCTGCCAAGTTTGGCTGATGCGGCCGGCGGTAAAAAAGCCGCAGAAAATGCGCTGGCGGTGTGGACGGTGTCATTCGATGCAGGCAAAATTTGGCCAAATCGCGACCAGCTTCCTGCCTCGCGCGACGTGGTAGAAGTGCTGCGCCAAGGTAAGCCTAAAGCCATTTTTGCCCGTGGGGCGGAACCAACGTCGAAGGAGTTTCGCGAGCGTGTCCGCGCGCTCAGCCGCTACTTAGGTAAAGTGACGGATATGGAAAATGTGGCTATTTCTACCATGCCTGCCCAACATATGGATGGTAATACTATTGAAGTGTTCGCCACGCGCTAACATTATTTAGCGCAGGGGGTTGATAACTCTCCCGCCCACCCTATATGATACAAGCATCCTCTCTACCTTAGGATGTTACTGGCCCAAATGAATTGATTTGGGTTTATATTCAGCACGTTAGCTGGATATCTGCAACGGAAGCCTTGTGGCTTATCGAAACCAACATATAAAGGAGCACTGCTCATGTCTAACCCTCAAAATCCCAATCAAGGCAGCCAAAATTCACAGCAGCCCAGCAAAAAAAGCCAATTTCAGGCGCGTCTGGATAACCAAAAAGCCCAACTGGAGCGCCACGGCAACTTTGCCGAGGTGGTGATTCGCACCACGCCAGAGGGAACAGACATGATTAACTTTGCCCGTTTGTGGGAATATGTGTTGGTGCAGGCCGACCGCCAAACCCGCGGCTACGTTGCCAAAAGCAGCCGGGAAGACTTTGAAAAAACCCGCCAAGATTTTCAAGATTCGCTCGACTTTATGGCCTCAAAAATTAAGCAGTCTGTGGCTCGCCATAAAATGGATTTAGCTGGCACCAACTTTATCTCTCGCGTAGCGCAACGCTACCATATTGTGGAGAAAAAACGTGGCGGCCAACCCCAAGAAGAGGCACAAAAACCTAAGCCAGCAGCCAAAAGTGCCGTCCCAGTGACGCCTGTGGCCGAGCAAGCAGTGCCCGTGGCCAAAGCCAAGCCCAAGCGTGTAGCGGCGGCCCCTCTAGACGCCGTAGACGAATAGTGCTAACCTGCGGATAACAAGGAGATTTTGTTATGTCGGAAAGTAAAATTCTAGACCTATCTAAAGAAGTGTTCGTGTACCTGACGGTGGCTGGCTTGGCCGTTTGGATTGGCACCATTTGGATGTCGAAGGGCGAGGATAAGTTGGAAAATACCTGCTATCCTATTGATTGGACAATGGAAACTGTGCACGATGTGACCAAGGGCTTGATTGGTCGCGACCCCACATGGACACTCCATACCAAAAAGTTCTTGCTCAGCGGGTGTTATTACTTCTTCTCGGTGATGTTCCGTGAGGGAAGTGATGAACCTGTAGGTGGAATTCGGCAGTAACTGAACGTGCCGAATGGAGCCGATTTGGAGCCGCCTCGCATAAATGCGAGGCGGCTTTGC
>JBAQUW010000100.1:0-11891 GCA_049297755.1 Alphaproteobacteria bacterium | reverse complement strand
GCTCAGAGGGTTGCCTTAAACCCACGCCCCACGTAAATGGGCATGGCCAGTGTGGGAACCCCGTCGCCGAGGTCCATCACGCGCTGGCGGTCGGCGGGCGTAATGCCCATGTTGCCTTCCGTCAACTCGTACTGGTTGGGGTCGATGCAATCGTCCCCCTCGCAGTAGTTGTCCATGCAGGGCAGGCGGCTCGGCACATGGTACCAGCCGTCAGCCTCGTCTGCCAGCGTGGGCTCGTCGAGGTCGGCATCGCCGCCCTCATCGAACCAGCACCACTCCACGTCCTCCCTTACGGCAGGCTGAGTGGCGCGGCCACTGCGCAGGTGCAGCTCATCCGGCAGCGCCGCATAGCCGTTCCCCTGCGTCTCCCAATACTCGTTCCAGCTCTCAGAGCTGGAGAAGTCAGGTTTTTCGCCGCTGTCGAGCTCAGGCACTTCCTCGTCGTTGGTTTCCCAACGGCCGAGAAAGTATTCCTGCCAGCTGTCCGAGAGGTGCTTACGGCCGAGTTTTTCCCAAATGGCTTTCGCCTTCAGATACCCCAGCCCCTTGCTGACGGTTGCTGGAGCATCATTTTCCGCCGCCGCGAGGATGCGGTCGGCGATACGCTCCAGCTTGGCCGTATGCTTCGCCTCATCGACACGCTGGCTTTCGCCTTTATGCTTCAGACGAAGGCGGCCACGCTTGTTCGGCTTGACTTTCCAAGCCTTCAGCATGGAGAGTTCCCGCGCCTTTTGGTTGCGGGTTGCATGACGGCGAACTGCACGAGTCGTTTCCTTCGTGTTCATCGCTTTTAATCCTCTATTGCGATGCCAAACGGTAACCTCAGATAGGTCCGTACCCTTCATATGGGGTGCAAACCGTACCCCCGCAAGGGGTAAGCGGCTGAATTAGTAGGCGCCTTTGCGGGCAACCACAATCATCACCGTTTTAAACAAAATCACAATATCGGCCCACAGGCTCCAGTTTTGCACATACCAGCTGTCCAGGTACACGCGCTGGGCGTAGCTGATATCGTTGCGGCCACTCACTTGCCACAGGCCATGCCGGGTTTGGTGGAGAGATAATCGGCCCCGCCTTTGTCACCGTAATAATCCGTCAATTCCTTCTGCACAATGGGGCGGGGGCCTACCAAGCTCATCTCGCCGCGCAACACATTCCATAGCTGGGGCAATTCATCCAAGCTGGTGCGGCGCAGGGTGTGGCCAATGGGGGTAATGCGCGGGTCGTTTTTCAGTTTAAAGTCTTTTGCCCATTCGCTTCGTGCCTCGGCGCTACTGGTTAGCAAATCTTTCAAACGTGCCTCAGCGTCCACCACCATACTGCGGAACTTCCAGCACTTGAACATGTGGCCGCTTTGCCCCACCCGCAATTGGTTGTAAAACACCTTGCCGCCATCGGCCCGTACCCGCACCCCAATGTAGAAAAAGAGGGGAAACAGCAACACCAGTGCCACCAACGCACCAGTAAAATCCAGCACCCGTTTGGCCACTTTGCCACTCACGGTTTGCAGGCGGCGGCGGGGTTCCATCAGCACCACATCGTAACCAAAAAAGGTAATGGGTTGTAGGCCATACAAGCTAAATCCACCAATTTGCCCACCCATGGGCGGCACAATGGCAAACTTGGCGCCAGCGGCTTGAATGGTGGTAATCAGCGGGTTCAGCCGTTCGGGGTCTAGCATATCGGGGCACAGCACCACAAACGTGCGGTTGGTCAGGGCTGGCATGGTTTTCAGCACGTTGACATCTGGGTGAATGGCGGCAAAATCAGTTTTGGCTTTTTTGCCGGTTTCATCCAGCACCACGCCTTGCACGGCATAGGTCAGGTAGCCTTCGCTTTTCAGGGCATAGAGCGTTTCAATGGCGTTTTGCGTGCCACCCACAAGTAAGGTGCGGATATCCCAGTGGTTCAGCTTTTTCAACAGCCTCCGCCCTAGCAGGCGCCCCAGCAACAGTAAAGGAATCGCCACCAACCACGACGTTGCCACCCACAACCGGGTGAGCGGGGTCTTGAGGGCGTAGTTCATAAAGCCATCAAGCACAATGGCCAACAGGCAAAACTTCAGCACATCGGCCACCTGTTGCCACCATGGGGTGCGCCAGCTGTAGTGGCCACGGCCACCCATCCACACCATGCCTGCGGTAGCCAGCAGGGCATAAAAAGCCAAGCGTTGGGTCAGGTCGCGCCCATTGGGCAGATAAAAATCCACGCCCCGCATCATCTCCGACAGCACTTCAGCCAAGAGAAACGATGCCCCCAACGCCACCACAAACATGGCAATATCGCAGGTGATGAGCGTATGTTTGCGCAGGTTTTTCATAGGGTTTTAGCTTCCTGTGCTTGTTTGGCGCTGAGAATTTGCCGCCAACGCCATGCGCTGGCAATAATGGTGGGCAGGTCGCTGTACTGGGGCGTCCAGCCCAGCACGGCGCGGGCACGGCTGGCATCGGCAATCAATTGGGCAGGGTCGCCCGCGCGGCGGGGTTCTTCTACGGCAGGAATGGGCTGGCCAGTCACCGCGCGTGCCGTCTCAATCACTTGCCGCACGCTGTAGCCCGTGTTGGTGCCCAAGTTCAGCTCTAAACATTCCCCGCCCTTCAGCAGGTGCTGCAAAGCGCGCACGTGGGCATCGGCCATGTCGGTCACATGAATATAGTCGCGGATGGCGCTGCCATCGGGCGTGGGGTAATCGGTGCCAAACAGTTTAATGTGCGGTTGCAGGCCAATGGACACGCGCATCAGCAGGGGGATAATATGGGTATCGGTGCGGTAGGCGCTGCCAATGGTGCCGCCCGCATCAGCACCAGCGGCGTTGAAATAGCGCAGGGTGGCGTAGGTGAGGCCGTAAGCCGCGGCATAATCGCGCAGGGCATATTCAATAGCCAACTTGCTGTTGCCATAGGGGTTGACGGGCAGGTGGGCGGCAGTTTCAGGAATTGGTACGCTCGCGGGGTTGCCATACACCGCCGCTGTGCCGCTAAACACCATATGTTTGCAGCCATGGGCATGCATGGTATTGAGACGATTCAGGCTGCCCGTCACATTATTCGCGTAAAAATCGGCGGGGTTTTTCACGCTCTCGCCCACGGCAATCAGCGCGGCACAATGCACCACGGCGGCGGGTTTATACGTTTCAAATACGGCATTCAGGGCGGCCACATCGCGCACATCGCCCTGTACCAATGGCCCCCATTGCACGGCCCACGCGTGGCCGCTGCATAAATTATCGAACACCACAGGGGTAAACCCCGCCCCATGCAACGCTTGGCAAATATGGCTGCCAATAAAGCCTGCGCCGCCAGTCACCAAAATGGGAGGGTTGTGGGTTGTCATACAAAGGTACATAGGCCGCGTTTGTCTAAAAATCAAGCATATTGCATCAAAAAACCAAAGCCCCCTTGCGGGGGCTTTGGGCATTAGGTGTAGAGCTTAGCCATATCGTAGGTGTGGCCAAACTGGGCTTCTGCCAAGCCCTTGGAACCAACCGGAGCCAAGCCTTTCAGCCACTCGGGGTCGATACCTTCAGCTGCCACCAGATGAGGGTTGAGAGCCCAGTAGCGGCGGATATAGGCCTCGAACCAGTCTTCCAGTGGTGTGATAGGGCTGGGGGTGAATCGTCCCTTGAGCTCATGCTTAAGCATCACGCGCAGCTCTTCCACATCCCACGGCAGGTGCTCTAGCCCCAGCTGCTTGCGGGCAGCTTCGGCTATCGGCTTGCCTTCGTTGGTAGTGTCCAGCAAGCGGCGCACCGTACGGCCCAACATGGCCGTCACCACCAGACTCCGTACGTCGGAACGGAAGCGTTCCGTCAGCGGAATCAGCTCTTGGCGGATGATGTAGTCCATCTCCACCAGCAGCGGTTGCAGGTTGGTTTTGTGGTGGGCCTCAATCCGCTTTTTCAGGCGGGCTTCATCGGCCTGCACTTGGCGCAAACCAAACCGTGCCCGATACTTGCGGATTTTCAGCGTCCACAGCTGAATGGAGTACAGAAAGAAGTACCCAAACAGCGAGTGGCGACTGGCTTCTGCAAAGGCATCGGTATAGTTTACTTCGGCCTCATTCAGTGCCATTTGCGCCTTTTTCATGCGCTGGGCAATGGAGGTGCCGTTGCCGTTGACTTTATCGATAGCACGTTGCTGCTCGATAAAAATCTCGGTAATGGCGTGCCGAATGTGCTCCTCCACTTCATCGAAGCGGCGGGCGGCGGCTTTGAAGGCCACACGCACCATCTCGAAGTGCTGTTTCTCAAATGTGAGAATTTCAGCAATGATGGTGGCGGCATACGGGCCTTCTGAGGCAATGCGAATGCCGCTGACGGCATCGCGCAACAGCACCAGCAAACGCCCACGTTCGGCGGCCGTGTTGGCAAAGTCGGCAATTGATTTGCAGCGCGGCGGCGGCAGAATCTTCTCGTTCGCCGCAGCTTGCTGCTCGGCCTTCTTATCCCGCGACCAAAGGTAGCGGTTGAAGATGGCAATGACCATCGACGGCAGGCCCTTGATGAAGCCCAACACCGTGATGACGACGATGGCTGCCAGCCAGTAACGCATGGCACGGAGCCAGTCGGGCATGTTGGGGTACAAGTCGAGGAAATCTTTGTCGACTTTCTCGACCATTCCGCCAAAAGTCTCCCACAGCCCTTGCAGGCCGTTGGCACTTTGGAGGAGTGTGTGAAATTCAAATTCCACTTTATTCTCCGTAGGTTAGAGGGTTTTTTCCCAAAACGAGTTGATGTCCCAAGGTTTTGGGTAGAGGGGTTATAGGATAAAATGTATGCAATTACAAGGGCTAACGTGCAAGATGTTGGCGGGCGGCGTTGAATAATGCAATGCTGCGGCCGCCGCTGGCGCAAAATGCCAATATTTTCATGGGGTTAGTTTGGATAAGCTGGGCGGTGGTGGCCACATGTTCGGGGGGCAAAAACCCGCTGATGGGCAGGTAGTGGCACGCCATGCCTGCGGCTGTGGCGGCGGCTTGCAGCTGGGCGTAAGGGGGTTGGTGGCGGGCTTCGCCATCGGGCCGGTTGCACAGAATAACCCCAATGCCTTGGGCCTGCAACGCAGGCAGGTCGGCCACCTCAAGTTGGCCGCAAACCGCCAGTTTTTCGGTTATCCAGCACAGGTTGGGCATGGGGGTTGACCTTGTTTTGCACACTTTCGGCTTCAAAACGGCTCTTATAAGTTAAGCCTTTGAAAGTGAAATGTTATTTTGTGTCCATTTTTGGTATTTGGTTCTCGGTAAAGTTCTCGCCAAACACCAGCCGCAGTTGGGGGAGGTTATACGCCATTTTAGCGTTTTTGGCGGCGTGACCAATGTACTGCCCCAGCAGTTCATTCGCCATGCGACTTTCGTATACGTTTTGCTGACTTTTTATATCATCGGCACTGGGGGTTTTTGTATGCACTTTGGTGACGGTGACAATGGCAACGCCATCGGCCCCCAACCCTTGCACCACGGCACGGCCTACGGGCAGGCGCAGCAGTTGGGCGCGGGTATCGGGTGTCAACCACGCAGCGTCGCCCGTGAGGGTTTTGGAAATGCCTTTTTCATCAGTCAGTTGGGCGGGTGTCTTCATGTTGCGTAACGCTTGGGTGAGGCCCACCTGTGGCACGGTGGCGGCCACTTGGTTGGCCATGTTTTGAATGGTTTCTAAGCGTTTGCTGTGGGTCCAATCGGCGGCCACGTTGGTGCGCACGGCTTCCAGCGGTTGGGCAGCGGCAGGGGTGACTTTGGTGACTTCCACAAAGCCTGTCAGCGCCTCGTTATCGGCTTGGCCAAGTGGAATGGCGCTGCTGGTTTGACCTTCTGGTGTAGTCAGTGCCACGGGAATGAGGGCGCTATCGAGGCTGGAGAGATTTTCTTGGCTAAAGGCCGTAATCTCGCGGGCGGTCAGGCCGTTGTCGGCGGCAATGGCGGCCAGTTTATCGCCGGCAGCAATGCGGTCTTCCATTTGTTCTTGCAAGTCTTCAAAGGCGGTCACGGCTTCTTCCAGCTTCATCATGTTCAGCAGGTCGGCCTTGGCATCGGCATAGGCAATGGTGCCCGCGGGTTTAATCTCGTCCAATTGAATCAGGTGAATTCCCACTGGGCTTTCCACCGGTGCGCTTACTTCGCCTTCCTTCAGGGCAAAGAGGGCATCGGCAAAGGCGGGGATAATATCGGTGCGTTTCACCCAGCCAATATCGCCGCCACGGAGTGCTGTGGCCGTATCGGTGCTTTTGGCGCGGGCAATTTCGGCAAAGTCGGCGCCTGCTTTCAGTTCGGCCAACACGGCTTCTGCGGTGCCCACATCGGGCAGCATCATTTGGCGGGCTTTGCGTTCTTCGGCGTGGGCAAATTTATCGGGGTTGGCGGCGTAATAGGCTTCGGCTTGGGCATCGCTGATGGTGATTTTTTTGGCCAAATCGGCGCCGTCCAATACCAGCACGGTCAGGTTGCGTTGCTCGGGCACCGTGTAGCGCGCCACGTTGTTGGTGTAATAGGCTTGTAGCTCCTCTGCCGTGGGTTGGCCCACGTTGCCTGCCATGGCTGGCGTCAATTTGGCCACTTGGACGTCCACCGTTTTGAGGGCTTCAGCCGCCGCACGGGTGAGGGTGGCGGCATCAGCCATATAGGGGTAGAAGATGCCGCTGAGCAAACGGCGGCGCATGTCTTTGCGTTGCTCGGTTTCATAGCCTTCAGGCGTGTAGCCAATGCTGCGCAGGGCTGCTTTGTAGGCTTCAATCTCGAATTTACCATTTTTGGTGAAGGCGGGGTTTTGCTCCACCACTTTTTTTAGGGCTTGGGTGGGGGCGGCCAAATGTAACTCATCGGCGGCTTGTTGCAGCAGGGTTTCTTGCAGCAGGGTCACCAACACGCGGGTGGGCACGCCTGCCTCGGCCAGCATATCGGCCGTGAGGGTGCTACCCATGGTATTCTCAAGGTTTTGTTTGGTGTTTTGGTAGGCGCGGTCGATTTGCTGCAACGAAATTTTGGTGCCGTTCACGCGCATGGCGCTGCCTTGGTTGCCGCCGCTGATATAATCGGTAATGCCCCAGCCCACAAACGAAAAGGCCAATAAAAACAAAAACACTTTGGTGAACCATTGGTTGCCAAGGGTGCGGAAGCTGCTGAGCATGGAGTCGTCCTTTATATAGGTGGTGAGAATAATGCGAGATAGTGGCAGGGCGTGAGCCGTTTGGCAACGGGGGGCGGGTATTTTGTTGGTTATTTGCGGGGCAGGGGGCGTTGCTACGCGCCTTCCTCGCCATGACGAGGTGTGGGTGGTAGGGTTAAACGCGGTTTTCCCCGCCGTGCTTGAGCGGGGATCTCTTTCAACCTGACGGTGGAGGTGGATATGGAGGAGACCCCCGATCAAGTCGGGGGAAACGGAGTATGGCATGGCGCTGGTTAAACAATCGCCACCGATTTTTGCAGTGTGGAGAAAGAGGAGGTGACAGCCGTTGCCAACCTGTTGTATAAAGGTGCTTATGTTACACACACTTCTCCTTCTGTTGAATGCACTTGTGGCTGTGGCCTTGGTGATTGCTATTTTATTGCAACGGCAAGACACCAGCGGCGGTGGCATTATGGGCGGCGCCAACCTAGGTGCCAGCGCCGTGGTGCGCAACCCGTTGGCTAAGCCAACGGCTATTTTGGCCGCGATTTTTATGGGCAGCAGCATTCTGCTGGCTGTGATGGCCGCAGGCAAAGGCAAAGAAACCAGTGTGTTTGAGGAAGCGGCACCTGTCGCAGAAATTCCCGCCGTGCCAGCCACCGTAGCGCCAGAAGCCCAAGGCACGGTGCCCGTACCTATGGCCGTGCCCGCCGCCATTGTGCCTGCCAGCGTGACGCCAACAGCAACCTCAGGAACCATTCAGTAACGATGAAACCTTTACGCACACTCCCCTCTCAAGCATTTGAGGGGGGAGTGTCGCTTTTGCAGACGATAAATAATAACGCAGTCATTGCGAGCGCAGCGCGGCAATCTGACCCATTGAGCAAAAATAACCTTGCTCAGATTGCTTCGGTAAACCTCGCAATGACTATGAAAAAAGGAGCACCCCATGCCTAAGACAGTCCCCATGAAAAAAGAAACCCGCCCAGAAACCCGGTTTATTTTTGTGACGGGCGGGGTGATGAGTTCGCTCGGCAAAGGCCTGACAGGAGCCAGTTTGGCCGCCTTGTTGCAGGCGCGGGGGCACAGCGTGGTGTTGCAGAAACTCGACCCCTATTTGAACATTGACCCTGGTACCATGAGCCCCTTCCAACACGGCGAGGTGTTTGTGACCGACGACGGCATGGAAACCGATTTGGATTTGGGGCACTACGAACGCTTCACCAACGTGCCTTGCACCCGCAACAGCAACATTACCAGCGGGCAGATTTATTGGAATATTTTGAACCGCGAACGCCGTGGCGATTACTTAGGCGCCACCGTGCAAGTGGTGCCGCATGTCACGAACGAGATGAAAGAGTTTATTCGCCGCAACGATGGCGTGGCCGACTTTGCCTTGGTGGAAATTGGCGGCACGGTGGGCGATATTGAATCGCCAGCGTTTTTTGAAGCCATTCGGCAATTTGCGCACGAGGTGGGCCGCAAACGCTGTTGCTTTATGCACCTGACCTATGCGCCCTACTTGGCCTGTGTGGGCGAAACCAAAACCAAGCCCAGCCAACATGCGGTGCGGGCATTGCTGGAGTTGGGGATTCAGGCCGATGTGGTGGTGGTGCGCTCGGAGCGTGGGGTTGAACGCGCCGATTTGGATAAAATTGCGCTGTTTAGCAATATCCCCGCCAGCCATGTCATCAACTGCCCTGACAGCGACACGATTTATCGCGTGCCGGTGACCTTGCATGCGAATGGCCTCGATAAAGCTGTGTTGGACGTGTTTGGCATGGAGGCTCCCGTGCCTGAGCTGAAAAAATGGCAGCGTATGGCCGATATTAAAGTGAACCCACCGCACCACACGCGCATTGCGGTGGTGGGGAAATATATTCAGTTGGGTGATAGTTATAAATCGCTGAACGAAGCGCTGGTGCACGGCGGCTTTGCGCATGACAGCGGTTTGCAGATAGACTTTGTGGACAGCGAAACCTTAGAAACCATGACCGATGCCGAAGTGGCCGAACGCCTGCAAGGGGCCGATGGCATTTTAGTGCCGGGTGGTTTTGGGGCGCGCGGCACGGAAGGGAAAATCCGCGCGATTACTTATGCCCGCACGGCGCGCGTGCCGTACTTTGGCATTTGCTTAGGCATGCAAATGGCGGTGGTGGAATTTGCGCGCAACAAAGTGGGTTTAAGCGGGGCAGGGAGCACTGAATTTACCAAGGAGTTAGGTGCCCCCGCGCACCCCATCATCGGCATGATGACCGAGTGGGATAAGGCGGGTTCCACCGAAAAACGTAGCGATACCAGCAACTTAGGCGGTACCATGCGCTTGGGTGCTTACCCCTGCACCTTGGGCAGCCACACCTTGGCGCGGCGGTTGTATGGGGCAGAAAGTATCACCGAACGCCACCGCCACCGCTACGAATTCAACAGCAGTTACAAGCAGCAGTTGGAAAAGGCGGGCATGGTGTTTAGCGGCATGTCGCCCGATGGCAAACTGGCGGAAATTGTGGAATTGGCCGACCACCCATGGTTTGTGGCCGTGCAATTCCACCCCGAATTTAAAAGCCGCCCCATGGTGCCGCACCCCTTGTTTGCGGGCTTTGTGCAGGCCTCCTTGGCGCACCAACAGCAGGGGCGCGAGCGGGCGGCGGCATAAAAAAACAGGCCCCGAAGGGCCTGCGGCTTACGCCAGTTGTGCCAGTTTGGCGCGGGCAATCTTCACTGTATGGTGAATGATGTTTTCCCGTGCGTGCACTGGTGGAGCGTTTTCTGCCCTCAGCCACCGATAAATAGTCGCGCGGCTTGATGTGGGTGTTGAGACGCTTTGGATGTTGACCACCGAACAGATACCGCTGCTATGCGCGTGCTGAAGAAGCCGATGGAAAGTGTCTTCATCAGTCAGATTCAACCTTCCACTTTCCACCAACGTGATGTAGTCGGCGTAGGTACTCCGCCTCAGGTGCGTGATAGGGTCGGTGGCCATGGATTTTTCCATAACGGTCATGGGGAAAAGTTCCTTATGATGCTGCGATACTTCGCTTTATAGCATGATCGTGTATACATCGCAAGGGCGTTATGCTCACGCGGTTTTCCTCGCCGTTCTTGAGCGGGGATCTCCTCAAACTCGATGCTGGAGGTGGATATGGAGGAGACCCCCGATCAAGTCGGGGGAAACGGAGTTTGGTATCCGCTTCTTGCCACATGCCAAGCTAAGCGTTAGGATGCAGCCAATAAGGGAGTTTTTCATGACCACACCACAACATATTCACATTGGCGGCAATGGCACAGCAACCGTAGTGTTTGGCAACAATGCACCGCTGAGTATTCTGGCGGGCACCTGCGCCATTGAAGGGCGGGACATTACCTTTAAAACGGCGGAAACGTTGAAGGAAATCTGCACCAAACTGGGCATTGGCTTGGTGTATAAAGGTAGTTTTGACAAAGCCAACCGCACGAGTGTGACAGGCGCCCGTGGCATTGGGCTGGAGAACGGCTTGCGCATTTTGGAAGAAGTGCGCACCCAACTGCAATTGCCGGTGGTAACCGATGTGCACGAGATTGGCCATGTAGTTGAAGTGGGTGCGGTGGTGGATGTGGTGCAAATCCCCGCTTTCCTTTCCCGCCAGACCGATTTGCTGATTGCCGCCGCCAAAACAGGCAAAGTGGTGAACATTAAAAAAGCCCAATTTATGCACCCGCGTGATGCGGTGACGGCGGCCGAAAAAGTGCGCCAAAGCGGCAACCCCAACATTATGTTGACCGAGCGCGGCACCACCTTTGGCTATAACAATTTGGTGGTGGATTACCGCGGCTTCCCCCAGATGGCGGAGAGTGGGCTGCCGGTGTTGTTCGATGCCACGCACAGCGTGATGGAGCCTTCCGCCCACGGCAATGCCAGCGGTGGCCGCCGCGAATTTGTGGTGCCGCTGAGCCGTGCCGCCATTGGCATGGGTGTTGCTGGGTTGTTTATGGAAACCCACCCCGACCCGACCAAGGCACTCAGCGACAAAGAAACCCAAATGCCGCTGGCGGAAATGGCTGCGGTGCTGGCGCAATTAAAACGCCTTGATGATTTTTGTAAGGCAGGGTAACAGAGACACATGACCCGCCGCGGCTCCCTTCGTTCGCGCCTGATTCCGGTGGTGTTTCCGTTTATTGTGGCGGCGTTTTTGGTTTATACCGTCACGCAATTGCTGAGTGGCGAGCGCGGGCTGTTTACGTGGATTGATATTCGCAACCAAGTGGAGATGCTGGAGCAGCACAATGCCGTGCTGGAACTGCAAAAAGAAGCGCTGGAGCGCCAAGCCCTGCGCCTGCAAGTGGCTACGCTGGACAAAGATTATGTGGACGAAAGTATCCGCCGCAGCCTGCCGTATTTAAACCCGCACGATGTGGTGTTGTTTATTTCGGGTACCAGCCAGTAGCGGTAGGAACAACGCGGTTTTCCCCGCCGTGCTTGAGCGGGGATCTCCTCAAACCTGACGCTGGAGGTGGATATGGAGGAGACCCCCGATCAAGTCGGGGGAAACGGCGTGAGATTTTAGGCTTTGGTATTGGCCTTGGCCTTAAAGTACATAAACTTTTGCGGAATGGCACGGTTGCAGAACATGAGGTTGGCCACTTCGGCCGCATTAAACGGCGAGAGGTCCATATTCCGTTGAATAAAGCCCACATCGGCATAGCCCAGCACGGTTTGGGTGTGCGTTTTGGCAAAGGATTGGCAGAGCACATTGGCCACATCGGGCGCCATATCATCGTGCGCTTCAATCAGCATATCGTGGTGTTTAAACTTTTCTAC
>JBAQUW010000099.1:0-3397 GCA_049297755.1 Alphaproteobacteria bacterium | reverse complement strand
ATATGAGCAATCCTGTATCTGTAGAAACATCAAAAATCAGAGGTTTGCTATGAAAAAACGTAAACGCCCGCGGGAGGCTATCCCGTGGCCGCTGCGCCTGTTGTATTACGTGCGTGGTATGGCCGAGCTTAGTATCGCTGCATTATCAATAAGTTACTACCATTTTGGCTTGACCCATACCCTGCTGTATGCGGGCTATGTGGTCACTGCGCTGTTGGTGGTTGGTGGCGGCTTTGCGGCCTTTGTGCAAGTGCTGTGGGTGTCTAGCTTGGTGCTGGATAAAGCCCGCCGCAGTTGGGCAAGCATTCTCGCTACCATGGGTATGTTGGCGGCGGCGGTGAGTACCTCGCACGCGCTCGATGTGGCCATAGAATCGCCGCAAACGTTAGAACTGCAAGCCTTTCACGGCCTTATCCCCTTGGTGGGTTTGGCGGGTGGGGTGGTCACGTTTTGGCTGTTTGCAGCGCTTGTGAAGCTGCTGAAAGCCATACTTTCTTTGCTGCTGCGTTTGTGGAATTGGCTCAAAAGCTGGGTTCCCCGCTGGCAACGGCAAGAGGAATTTGTATGCCCGTGCTGTCAATACCAAGGCCCCATGCGCCGCAAGGTGTGGTGGACTTTGGGTTTTGTAACTGTTGCGTCTGCGTAAGCTCTGCCCCCATACGGGGGCATTGCTTTTTGCGGTAAACACAGGTAAATCAGCCCCATGGATACCCCTCGTCCACCACGCAAAATATACACCACTGGCCGCTTGGCCAGCCGCATGGGCTTGGCTGAACGGGCCAGCATTACCGCCCGCCTGCTGCCCTTTGCCCCCCAACCCGCTGATTGGCAAAGGTTTACTGGCCAGATTGAGCTAGAGGTGGGCATGGGCAATGGCTTGGCCTTGCTGGAACGTGCCAAAGCTGCCCCCAACCGCCTATTCATTGGTGTTGAAGTGTTTTTAAATGGCCTTAAAACATTGTTAGAACAACTGGAAGCCAACCCGCACATCACCAACGTGCGCGTGGTGCAGCAAGACGCACGCGCGTATTTAAGCACCATTCCTGCCGCCAGCATCAGCCGTTTATTGGTACCGTACCCTGATCCATGGCCCAAGCGCGACCACTACCACCGTCGTATTATTCAGCCCGAATTTTTAACCGCCGTCAGCCAAACCCTTGCCCCCGCAGGAGAGTTCTGGTTCATCTCCGATATCCCCGACTATATGGCGTGGACACAAACCCGCGTGGCTATTTGCGCAGGGCTACAAGAGCCCCTCACCTCCACCACCCCGCCCTCATGGTGGGTGTGCACCAAGTATGAAGCCAAGGCGGTGCGCGAAGGCCGTACCCCGAGCTACATGGTTGCTTTAAGCTGCCTCACCTAAGGGGTGGTGATACTCAGCCCTAAGCTTTTCAACGTGCTGCTGGCCATGGTGTCCGAGGGGTTGAGGCGCATCGAGGTGAGCAAGGCATTCACCCCTTCCTGCGTGCGCCCTTGTTTCAAGTACAGCAAACCCGCAATGTTGTAAGTGTAGTGGCTAAAGTCGGCTACTTCCATCAGGCGCGGAATCAGCGTCTCAATCTCAGCCAACGTGGCAAAGCTGGCGGCTTTGTTGCCCAAGCGTTCCTGTTCTTCGGCACGGCGGAACAGCAGGGCACTCAGGTTAATCATATGGTTCGCCGCATAGGGGTCATACTGCATGGCTTCACGAATAGCTTCTTCGCGCATCTCGCTGGTCATGGGGCGGGTGCCGTTGTAATGGGCGTAAATAATGCCACGAAACTCCTGCATCCGTGCATCCCATGCATAGGTTTGTTTGGCGGCGTTAATGGTGTCCAGTGTCACATCGTCAATCGCCCCGCCCATAGTGCGGGCCATGGCGTTTTTTAGGTACACGTTGGCTTGGCGGAAAGCGGCATTGTCTTGGTAAATAAACACCAACAGCGCGCCATTCAGCAGCAGCAACACTGCCCACACGGCCACATGGGGTACAGGTAGTTTCACTTGCAACCGTGGGGCAAACGCTATAGCCCCTGTGTGTAAAGCCATAGCCGTCAGTGTGCCCATCAGCATAAACAATAGGGCAGGAGAGGTAGGCAATTGCAGCGGGAAGTCGCCCAAGGCATTGATGCACAAGCCCAACATCGCCACCGTTAAAAATACCGGCGCCAAGCCTGTTTTTTCCAGCATGCGGGGGGCGGTCAGCTTCCAGCCCATCAGCATCACCAGCACCACAGCAGCAATGTGTAACAAGCCATTGATAACGCCCATTTCTACAAACGCTTGCATCAAATCGTTGTGGGTGCGCTGGGGGCGGGCTTCCACACTATAGCCCACGCGGGGGGTGGGGAAGCTGCTGTTCCAATACTTAGGAAATACCGAATGATACGCGCCAATGCCAATGCCATTCAACGGGTGGTCTAAAATCATATCTAAGCCGTTGCGGTTATAGGCAATCCGTGGGCCAAAATCATCAAGCTTCTGAATGTTCGTCGCCTGCTCCATCACCGATAAGTTGATGGCGTAAATATCTTTATACGGGCTGGTCATCGGCCAAATGGTGGCCACCATGGCCAATACTGCGGCGGCCAAAATAGCCAAACTGCGGTTCAGGTGCGGGCGTAACAAGGGCATTATCTCCTTGCGGCGTAGCACGAGCCACACCCCTAGTGATACCATGGCCAGAATAAACGCCAACCAACTGGCGCGCGAACGTCCAAAAATCAGCATCGTCAACCCCAGCGCCAAGGCGGCTGCCGCCACCGTGCGGGCAGCAAGTTGGCGGGTGCTGATGACCAAGTATATGGCCAACGGCAACACCAACACCAAGTAACTGGCCCCAATGTTTTTGTTGGCAAAGGTGCCTCCGGGGGGCGCCGCTTGGGGGAAGTACGCCCGCGCCCAATCCACCAGCCCAAAGCTGGAGCCATTATGGCTTAACCAACCTGTGGGCCAAAAACCCCACAACGCGCTGGCTACTTTGGCATCGGTGATATCTAAAAACTGCGCCATACCCAACGGGCCAATCAACAGCAACGGCAGAACAATGGACCATATCAGTGGCTTGACCATGCGCGGGTGATAAAGCGTATAAGCCACATAAAACAGCCCCACATGCCCCAAAAAGCATTTGATTTGGAACCAGCTGCGGTACGGGTTTGCGGTATCAATGCAGCTGATAAGTGCCGTGACCGCCAACCCTGCCACTACCCAGCCCAGCCATGGCATGCGCACATGAATCTGCGCAGGCGCCTTCTGCCACAACGCCAACAGCAGCACCAAGCCCAAGGCCAGCACGGTGTGCTCATTCAAGGCCCAACGAACATCCCCCGCCACTTCCGCCACCCCATTATCAAACCAAAAAGGCAGGGTGAGGGTGAATAAAAACAACACCATACGCCCCAAACGGTAAGCC
>JBAQUW010000098.1:0-5114 GCA_049297755.1 Alphaproteobacteria bacterium | reverse complement strand
CCCTAGCCCCACGTAACTGCACCCCTTGCAGGGGTTGATTGTTGGCATCAAAGCCATAAATACGGGGGGCATGGAGGGTGAGTTTCACGCGTTTATCATCCACCCGTTGCGCCACCACACGGCCGGTGAGCCACACCGGCTGCTCGGCTGAATACGCAATATGCGCTGCCCTCACCACCTGCCACGCCGTATTGGCCCCTGTGGTGAACCACCCTAACCCCAAGCCCGTGGCCGCCAATAGCGCAAGTTTAAGGGCAAACTGCTCTGCCCTCACCGCCCACAGTCCGCACCCTGCAACCAACAAAAGAGTAGGCCAAAATGGCGGAATAACAGGCCATAGCAAAAACGCTGCACAGCCCAACAGCATGCCTAGGGCAAGCATCAGCGGTTGGACATGGGGCAAAAACATAGCGCCACAGTAAAAGGGTTTGCCCTATTGGGCAACCGTTTTACTTTAACCTTCGGCCACAGGGCTAGCCTGCATGATGCCGGCATTGGTGCGGCGTGGCATAGGTTTGGGTGCAGCTTCGCGCTGGCTTTCGTAGTACAACTCTTCCAGTATCATAGGGCTCCAACCAAACCACCACGCTAAGGCATACAGGGGGCGGTTGTTGCGGTAAATCTCATGGCGCAGTTTTAAAATGTTGCGGCCTTGTTCGCGCAGTTCCCACACGGCATCGAACAACCCACTGGCAATGCCTTCCAAGCTTTCGTAATCGTCCAGCCCTGCCCACGTTTCTTGGGTCATTTTATTCAGTTGTTCATCGCTCATGTGCGCCAAGTACACATCGGCGCAAAATTTCAGGGCTTCCGTTGCGGGCAATTCAGGGTCGGTATAGCGCACCAAAAAGGGGTAATCCACCATGGTATCGCCTACCGTAGCTTTCAAGCGGGTGCGGTCGGTGAGCCACTCGCCATAGTCAGGCGCGTCAATGCTGTCGGCATAGGTTTTGGTATCCAACGTACTGGTGATGACGGGTGCGAGCAACGGCAACAAATTGCCAGGGCAGTCGCCACCTGCGCGGTTCAGGGGGTGCAGGTCGGGGAACCACCACGTTTCAATCTCAAACTCAAATTGCGGGGGCAGCGGGTGGTAGCCCACGTCAGCGCTGTTTTTATGGAACGTGGTGCGCACACAGGCACTATAGGGCTGCACGCCACGGGTAAAGCGTTGTTCTTTTTCGCGGAAGTTCAGGGTATCGAACCCTTTCATGGGCACAATGGGGTAAAAGCGGCCTTCCATCTCATCGGGCACATCCACCAGCCAGCGGTTATCAGGTCGCGGAGTTTGGAAGGCTTCCAACACCAGATCCACACTCTCATAATAATAGTGCAAAGGGTCCCATATGGGGCCAGCCAGTTGCAAAAAGCGACCGGTCAGCGGATCCCACCCCCACAACGCGGGCGCTTCAAAATGTCCCGGATGTGTGGGCAGCCAAATGCCACCCCAGTTGACGGCTGTGCGGCTGTGGGGCAAGGCAAAGTTGGGCAACATGGGTGCGGGGTTTTCGGCGTGGGGGGTAAGGTACTGGCTGCCATCGCTCACCACCACACGGGCAGGGTGCACATGGGTTGCTGTCACATAGCCGGGTTCCAACACTTCCAAAATGGTGCCAGTTGGCGTATCGCTGGCGCGCGATTCTTCAATGAGGTGCAAGCCTGTCACCGCACGGCCTGGGTAATAATCGATCAACTCAAAATCTTCGCTCACCATGTTAAAGCCATTGCAGGCCTCGAAGGTAGGCACCAGCGTACAGCCGCGCTGGAACATTTTTTCGGCCCAGTCTTCGCCACCCTGCGCTTCCACAAAGGCGGTATAATCTTTCGTGGCGGCGCGGTTATTCCACGCTTCCATCAGGCTTTTGGCGGCGGCGTTGGCACTGGCCGCACTCACGTCTTGTCGCGCAAACACCATTTGGGTTTGGGGCAGTTTGTAGCCATCGGTGTAAAAGGTATCGAGGCGCAGCTTATAAGGGTAGCGGTGGGGGTTGCTGTACACGCCAGCCACGTATTCATCTTCGCCACTGGCTTGGCCGTTGTAGTCGGCCGACATATCGAGCGTGCGGAACTTGGTAAAAAATACCTGCTCAATCAGTTCGGCCCCCTTCACTTCCTTAGGGTTGACCCATGCACAGTTGCGGGGGAATGTTACGTTCTGCACATAGGCATGCACATTGTCGCGCGGGGCATCGCTGGCAGCGCCATAAGCGTTCCACTCAGCCAAATCTTTCACCTCAGGCCCATAGCCCAAGTACACCACACGGCCTGCAAGGTCCTTCGCCAAGAGGGGTGAGATGGGGGTGTTGGGGTCTAATCCCATCATGCCCGCCACACCATCATCGCTCATGGTATTGTGGCCTGTCACCATACCTACGGGAGGGATTTGAAATTCTATCGACACATCTTTTAAGCGCGTATCAACAAACGGCGGCATTTCAAAAACGGTACTGCTGGCACTGCTAAATAAAGGCGATAAGCCATGTTTGAGCGACCACATCATACACCGCATCGGTAAACGCTGGCGCGGCATAGAATACCCTTGCCGGTTCATCTGCCAAGTGGGGTGGTAATGGATGGTCATGTGTTTTTATTGTTTGCCCATTGTTATGTATTTCTGGCCATCCAACTGGCTGTATTTAAAGATTTATAATCAGACAACTTATCCATCTGAGCATCTGTTAAACCTTTGTCACTCAAAAAAGTTCTTACTGCATTTTGAGAAAGCCTTTCATTGTCTAATACTGCTGGCCCCTGCTCCTTTAAATAATCTTTAAGTTCAACAAAATCAATGTCAATACCAGACTCTGCCTTAATTTGAGATATAGCTGTGGTCAACTTTTCAGTTGAATAACTTCTACCCGAACGGTGATACGCAGCTTTCACGGTAGAACCATCCATAACTGTATTCCCTGCACCTAAATGAGTTACATATTTATCTAAATTTACATTAGCTTCATCTAATGTTTTTTGATCAATTTCACCATCATCTTTCATTTTTGTGAGGCCATTTTTAATATGTTCAACGTTAATATAGTTGGTGTAATGGGTTGCGCCCAAGCCGTCGACCGTTTCAAATTGGTCATACATTTTTTTATTTACTTTGAGGGCCGCATTCATATATACGGCCGACATTTTTTTGGTCATTGCCAAAGCCTCTGGTGTGTTTTTCCCACCATCTTCAAACATTTTTTTCATTTCCGCCAAGTGGTCGTCTACCGCGCCATCATGCGTAATATTACGGCCAGCTACGTCGCCGCGTGGGTCGGTAAAGCTGGCAGTAAAGTAACCACTGTGGCGGAAGGCTTTGGCCAACGAGCGAATGGTCGATTTTGCGCCATCGTAACTATCGGCCGATTGTAGCATTTCGCCAAGAGAGACTGGGTTGCCTTCTTTATCTTTACCCACAATCATTTTGCTCAAAATCATATCGGTAAAGCGGTTGGCGTCGTTTTCGGCTTTTTCTTCTTCTTGGTGCAGGGCCATGTCATATTCACGTTCGCCCGACATCATGCGCCCACGCTTAGACTTGCCCGCATAACCCGCCACAGCTTGCGAGACATCTAGGCGGTAACGGTCGCCGCTATTTAACCCACGGCGTTTATAGTCACGCATGGTTTCAGCATCTTTCCATTCATTTGAGCCAGGAGTTTGCCAATCGCCATATTCAATAAAATCACCTAACGAGAGGCTGCCATCGGCATGGCCTTTTTTATTACTGATTTTACCCGCATTGCTGGAAGACTCGGTAATAGCCACAGCAGCATTCTTCATCGCACCAAAGAAAGCACCTTCCGATAACGCCTCAGCCACACGCGTATTCAAGTTATCTTTACCCTCATCGCGGCGATATTGAGCAGCAGACTCTGTCCCAATAATAACCGCATCTAAAGCACGGTCATTGGCCAACGCACGGGTACGTTTTGCAATATCGTCCTTATTTTTATCAATCACAAATTCTCTCCAAGTTCCTTTAGAGGAATCCGTAGGATCAACCGCTTTATTTTCCAAATTTTTACGCGCAATTTCAGTAAATTCTTTTTCTTTATCGTGCTGCTCTTCTGCTGTCATTTTATCCCAAGCTTTACCACCTGGCGTTGTAGGATATTTCTCCTTCATATCCTGCACATCACGCCGTACAGCAGCAATAACAGCTTTATCGCTATCAAGCGATTCACGCCACACCCGAGACTCTTCAGCTGTTTTATTCTTCTCATACAAATCATCACGCATTTCCATGGCATTTCTGCCATAATCATCGCCCATTGCTTCGGTTACTTTTGAGTCTGCGGCAAGAGCAGCTATGCGTATCTCCATTTGCTTTTGAAGCTGCTCATCATAGTCGGCATCCGTAATTTTTACGCCTTGCTTTTCAAGGGTTTCATTGATAGAGGCCATCATATCATTTTTACGCAATACCGCGCGTTGAGAATCGTAAGTGGCTTGGCTTTCCTTGGCTTTGGCAATTTCGCCCACAGCGCTGCCCATAGCGCCTTTAATCGTTTCATCTAATGTAATATTTTTCGCCTTAATCACATCAGCCTCGGCCGAGCCTGCAGCTTGGTTGTAAGAGGAGCGCATTTGCGCAGCGGCAGCCCCCTCTTTTGCCCCACCAGCACCACCAAATACTTTGCCATATTTTTGCGCGGCTTCTTCTTCAGCAGCCTTTTTCTTTAAATCACCATAGTCGCTGCGGAATACCCCGCCAAGGATTCCCCCTTTTTTAAGCTTATTGTCTTTATACATTTTAGAAGCCTCGGCACGAGCCTCCATCTCACCCTTACCTTCAGTATAGGCATTAAATACTTCATCAATACCACCTTGGCTTGGTAGCAATGACTTTAACGAGCCCATCAACGCTTCTTTACCTTGGTTGACGCCTGTACCTAAAGCTTTAGTCCAAGTCATATCTCTATCGCCGGTTTTTAATGCTTTTGCTGTTGCGCCAGCAATGCCCGCAAGGCCCGTTGCACCTGCCACCGCAGTACCAATTACTAAACCTTTCGCAGCATCCGTCGCTTTATCGGCGGCTTCATTCGACTTATCGTCAATTTTAGCAATGTTGCTAATGAAGCCCTGCACATCGCCGATTTTGAACATGAGCAGCAGGGTGATGC
>JBAQUW010000097.1:0-7973 GCA_049297755.1 Alphaproteobacteria bacterium | reverse complement strand
CGCAGCGCCTGCAACAGCTGGTGGTGCGGTGGTTGAAGCGACAGTGGCGCAACCTATGGCCCAACCTGTAGCAACAGCGCCCAAACAGGCCGACCAGAAACCCCAACGTGGCCGCCGCCCACGCCGTGCGGGTGATGAAGCACCTGTGAGCGCCCCCGCAGAAGCAAGCGTACCAGCCGCCGCCCCTGCCCCAACGGTGGCAGAAGCAGCCCCCGCCAAGCGTGGCCGTAGCGCCAAAGCGGCAGTGGCAGAAACTGTACCTGCAACTGCCACACCTGCCGCCAAAGTGGTGGCACCTGCTGAAGACAAACCGCTGTTGGTGGAGAAAATCGATGCCGACGGCAACGTGGTGTTGGAAAAAGCCAAAAAACCCACCAAGTTCCAACGGTGGTGGAGTAAGGGTTAACCCTTTGCCCATTGCGACAAAACGCCCCGCTGGAAAACCAGCGGGGCGTTTGCATTTACACGCGCATAGGCTCCTCGTGCATCCCTTGACGTTGCAAGAAACGGCGCACGAGTTCAAGCTCGAACAGATTCACACGATAGCCGCGATAGCCATGGTGTGAGGTATCGGTTAAAAAGTGCGGGGTGGTCATATGGCTCAGGGCCTGATGCAGCGCTTCAGGTGCGGCATCAGGCACATAGACATAAGCGCCAAAGCTATAACCACCCACATGCGGCTCTTGCCGCACACAGTACGTCGTGGACATGTGTTCTCCGCTAAAATGTATACGTTAAGGCAACGTTGTAGTGGGTTTTTCAAAGCAACGCAAGATGGATTTTTAATCTATGCTTTCCAAACATAAATAGCTTTATTGGAATAAGACGCTGTAAAACGTTCAATATCTACAAATTCAGAGCTTTCTGCATTTTCAGCAAGGGTGAGATGTTGAGAATCGTCGACATAGAACCCTGTACAACGTCCATCTTTCCATTCAAAACCTTTCACCACCACCAAATGCCCCCCCTTGGCGCGAACAGACTCTTGGCCATCGGGCTTCACATACGGCCGACCGCCTTTAAAATAAAGTGTGACGGAAACGATGGCCAATTTATTTGACAACAACTCCATGCAAATCGCATGCGGAGACTCATAAATAAACGAGGCCGCACATAAACCATACTCTTGCGCCAAGGCAATAAGAGCACGATGAATCCAACCTACATTTTTTAAGTAGCCACCCTTTTGTTGTGTTGCTTCTGCCAATTGTGCAATAGACGGCAGCCGAAAATGAGGCTGCTGAATACGTTTAATACTTGTTATAGCGCATGACATTGCAGCGATACCGCAACCATCTTGCGACCAACGCGTTGCGACAGCCTGTCCAAATTGCGCGACATCTTGGCCGAATACTGGTGATATTTCAGGGCGTAATGAAACATGAACAACGGGGAAATTTACATAATATGCCCCATTTTTGATGAGCATACTTTGAGCAACTACCCGCACTTTACGCGCATAGCCCCTTAATTTAACAAGACTACTGCGCAACTGTTTTATGGAAAACATTTGCTTGAATGACACTGTAGTAACCCTAGCCCCGCGCCTCACGCAAACGGTTGCGGAGCCAGAGGCTGAGGCCTGGGCTGACTTTGGTGAGGCCGTTGGCCCAGCCTTCGAGAATGGTGATGGCGGGGTGGTTGGCGCGGTCGTTCACCACCAAACCGAGCATGTTGGCGCCTGCGGTTTTCAGGTCTTGCACCGCTTGTTTCAGTTTGGCTTTGGGGGTGAGGCCTGCGGCCACCACCAGCACGGCGCGGTGGGCGGCGGCGGCCAGCACGGTGGGGTCGGCATTGTTGCGGTTGGCGACGGTGAGCGGGGTGGTGTCCACAATAACCTGCGGATATTTGGCCGCAATGTGGGCGAAGAACGCGCTAGCATTGGTGGGCTCGCTCAGCCATTGCACGGTGGCCGCGTCAGACGGGGCGGGCAACGCATACAGCCCATTGCCTACTTTTTTAGCCAGTTCCAGCACTTCGGCACTTTTCAGGCCAGCGTCTAAATCCCAATCGCGGGGCATGAGGCCCACCCGTTCCGTCAGCGCCATGTTGCGCAGGTTCAAATCGACCAACAGGGTTTTTTTACCTTCTTCAGCACTGCGTTGGGCCAGCAGGTGGGCGGTGAGCGAGGCACCTTCCCCCGGTTGTACCGAGGTGACCACCAACACGCCGTTAAAGTTAGCCAACGTGGAGCGGTGGAGGCGCGTGATTTCTGAGAAAAATGCGGGGGCGGGCGTGTTCATGCGCGAGTTCCTTTTGCGGGGGTGGATGAGGTGGCGGGGCGAATGACAGGGCCATCGCGCCCCATCTCGAGCACGCCAAAATTGGGCAAGCGGCCTACAATGCGCAGGCCGGTGAGGCTTTGCATCTCGTCATCGTGGCGCACGCTGGTATCGGTATAGCGACGGAACAGCACCAGCATCACCCCAAACAACACGCCCCAAAATGCCGCGCTTTTTATCCGCCGCCAGTGTTGCAGCAGGCTGTCGATGGGGTCACTCACGCTGGTGGGTTCGGCAAACCACAGCACGCCCGACATGCTATCGCCAAAGCCTTGCGGGGTGAGCGTTTGCATCGATTTCAACAGCGTTTCATATTCCTGCCGCACCAATTTCAGCTGGGTGGTGAGACGCTCTTTTTGAAAATCGAGGGCAATACGGCGGCTTTGAGCACGGTCGCGGGCATCGGCGGCTTCTGGCACCAAGGCTTGCTGTTGTAGGGCCAATTCTTCATCGACACTGGTGAGCTGGGTTTTGTAATCGTGCATTTGTTTTTCCAGCGTTTGCACTTGTTGCTCGGTGCGGAAACGCTCGGGCGAGAGCAGCTCGTGAATGAATTGCAGGGCTAAGGTATCGAGCGCTTCTTCCAGCCCTTCTCGTGCCACCGAGCGGTAGGTGAGGCGCAACAATTGATTGTTCACAGCCTCTAGAGTGAGCGCTGCGGGGTTGAGCACCATGCCCGTTTCAGCTTGCACGTCGTGCAGTAGAGTTTCGGAACGCAGCACCGCTTGCAACACTTCCACATGGCCACCTTGGGTGATGTTTTGCAAGAGCGGTGAGCGGGCACTTTCCACGTTCAATTGCAAGGTGGCGGTTGCGGTGTAAAGCACGGGGCGGCTCAGGCTCCACGCCCCAACCACCACCACACACACCATGACAGGCAACAGCAAGCGCCAACGGTGCAGCCATAAAAATGCTAAAGCTAACAAAACATGGGTCATAGGATTGTTCTTTCTTTGCCTCTACTGTAATGCACTTTAGAAATGGAAACAATGCCCCTTGTTGAGATGAGAGCTGGCATGTTAAAGTGTAAAAAAGAAAAAACTCTTATGGCCAAAACATCGACCTTACCACCCTTGCACACGTTTACTGAAGGCGGCATGACGCTGGGCTACCGCGATGCTGGGGCGGGCATGCCGCTGGTAATGCTCTCGGGCTGGGGGGTGGGTTCGGTGATGGGTGAGGCTTCGGTAGGTGCACTGCGCCAGCGTGGTTTGCGCGTCATCACCATCGACGTACCCGGTACGGGGGCACAGCGGCCTGCTAGCGCGTTTATTTATATTCCACGGCTGGCCAAGCTGGTGGCCAACCTGCTGCGCCATTTGCAGTTGCATGAGGTGACTATAGTCGGCCACAGTTTTGGCAGCCTAGTGGCACAAGACATGGCCATGAACGAAGATGACGTGGTGGGCAAATTGGTTTTGGTATCACCTCTTGCGCCCTTGGGCAGTGTGGCGCCTGATTTGGGCACCGCCATGAGCACCTTTAACCGTCTGCTGAGTGGCCAACAACATATTTTGGCCCATGGCCCCTTGGGGGTTGTGAAGGCCATGTTTGGGCCAGAGCTGGAACATGAATTGAACGATTTAAGCAAACCCGCTACCGTAGCCACCCTTTCAGGCCAAGTGTGGGCTGCCAGCCGCTGGACAGGCTGGGCGGGCTGGGGGAGCAAAGCGGGGCAGATTTATCAACCCACCTTGCTGATACATGGCGAACACGACCCTCTCTCCCCTCCCGCCGCCAGCCGCCGTTTGGCGGGTATGCTGAAACATGTGCAGTTGGAGATTCAAGACTGCGGTTATATGCCGCTGATTGAGCAGGCCGAGGTATGCCTGCCCCGCATTGCACATTTTGCCCAAACAGCATAAAAAAATGCGCCCTTTGCAGGGCGCATGGTGTCAGAGTGTTTTATTGCGGCGACGGTCTTCACCATCGAACGCACAGGCGTGCATGTTGGTGCCTGGCGATGAAGCTGCGGGGAAAATGACAACTTCTTCACCCACGGCATAGTCGCTCCTATCCATAGGGTGGGTGGCTTCTTCGGAAAGAAACACCTCCAAGGGTTTGCTTGGCACCATCACCGCATAACGTGCTGGCAAGCCAGAGGTAAGCCCCAGCAACGCTTTGGCCTGATGCGGGTGCCCTGGATGCAGCTTTTCTGCCGTGCCATAGACGCAACCGCCATTTTTAGCCACATACACCACGTAGCGCAGGCCGAACAAATCGGCATGCGTGGCGCGGAAAATCCGTCGTGCCCAACGTTCTGCCGCAGCAGGGTTGAGCAAGGCGCCCAGCACACTGCCGCGCACAGCGCGCACATTGGGCAAGTGCATGCGCACAAAGATCAGGGTTTCCGTTTTGGCCACCACATCGCTGGGCCCAAACGGGTAGCGATCCAAACTATCAATAAACGACTCCATAGAGCGTTCTCCTGAGAAAAAGGGTTGATGCGTCTTTATGGGCAAGCCCATAAAGTGCGCTGGTATAGCCCCCTTCACCCAGAGGTGTCAACTTAAAATGGCAACACTTTCTCCATAAACCGCACGCCGTATTGGGGGGTTTGGGTTTCGTCAATCACCCCACGTCCAGCGTAGAAAATACGGGCTTCGGCAATTTTGCTGGATTCGATAGTGTTGTCCGAGCCCACATCTTCAGGGCGGATAATGCCTTGAATTTGCAAATCTTGCAGTTCGTAGTTCACCACCACTTCGCGCTTGCCTTGCACCACCATGTAGCCGTTGGGCAGCACTTGGGTCACCACCGCCGCAATGTTGGCGGTGAGGGTATCTTTACGGTCGGTTTTCCCTTCGCCCTTATAGCTTTTTTGGCTATCGGTATCCAGCAAGTTATTGGTGAGCGGGTCTAAAATGTGACGGGCTTTCAGCAAACCTTCCAAGTTGGCCAAGTTATCCACGTCGGCACGCATATCGGTATCGCGCTTGGTTTCGGTATTGGCTTCGGTTTCGGCCTCGGCATTTTCACTCACCACAATGGTAATGATATCGCCCACTTTATTGGCGCGACTGTCTTTAAAAAACTGGCGGTTGCCCGGTTGCCAAATGCTGCCATGGGCCGATTTGGCGGCCTCGGGAATAATGACCGGAGTGGCAATGGCGGGGTTAGCCATGGCATTATCCAAACTGGCACCCATGCTGGTGGGGCGCGGGCGCATATGCTCGCCACAGCTTACCAAAACCAGCGCTAAACCACACAGAGGGAGAGCTTTTTTCAACTTCATGTTACTTCACCACCACTTGACCATGTTCTGTGACCAAACCCGCCACCACCTTGCCTGACTCCATATTCAATACACGAATATTCTGCCCTGCTGCGGCGTCTTGCAGGGCTTTACCTGTGCCCGAAAGCTCCATTCCCCGCGCCTGAAACACCAAGGCCACCACTGCATTTTTGCGTACCGCAGGGGCCGTGCGCACATAGCCAATGTAAAGGGGAACACCAGCGCGCAACGGACGGGTGGCTTCTTTGCCCACCAGCTCCACTTGCTCACGCACCATGCGGGCATTCACATGTTTATCGTCCATGGTGCGCAGGGCAATATCTTCGGCCTGCACCACCTCGCCCAGTGCTTTGGCGTGGGTGAGCACGGGCACTTGCACCTCGGCACTCCAACCCAGCAAGGGCACCGCCACCAAAGCTACCACCGCAAGGCTGATAGCACCCCACATGGCCATAGGACTGTGGTTCTTTTCTGGCGAAATGTGCAGTATATTCATGGCGTTACCCTTTATTGCTCACTCATTATGTAATTTGTGTGACTGTGCCGAGCATTTCATCGGCGGTGCTAATCACGCGGCTGTTCAGCTCATAAGCCCGTTGGGCGGTAATGAGGCGGGTGACGCTTTCAATGGGGTCTACGTTGCTGGCTTCCAAAAAGCCTTGCAGCAATTCACCCGTGCCGTCTAAGCCGGGGGTGGTATCTTGCGCGGTGCCGCTGGCTTCGGTTTCCGCATACAGGTTATTCCCTTTATTTTTCAAGCCACTCTCATTGGCAAAGGTGGCAATGGTAATGGTGCCTAAATTGGTGTTGGTGCCTGCCACGAGGGCACTGACGACACCATCGGCAGAAATGGTCAGGTCTACGGCATCGCTCGGCACCGTAATGGCGGGGTCGAGCGCATGGCCTTGTTTGGTGACCATTTGGCCCGTGTTATCAATTTGGAAGGAGCCATCACGCGTGAACTGCGTGGTGCCATCGGGCATGCTGATTTTGAAAAAGCCTTTGCCTTGCAGGGCAATATCAAAGTCGTTATCGGTGCGGTTCAGCGCCCCTTGTTTGAGAATGGGGTAAATACCGCCCACACCCACACCCAAGCCAATTTGCACACCTGTGGGGGCAATGGTGCCAAGGCTACTGGTAATGCTGCCGACGCCGACGCGGGATTGATACACCAAATCGTTAAACGCCACGTTTTGCTGTTTAAAGCCGGTGGTGGCCAAGTTGGCGATGTTGTTAGACAGCACATCCACATTGGTTTGCTGGGCATACATACCTGTGGCGGCAATGCGTAGGGCTTGCATCATGGGGCAGAGAACTCCTTGTTTGGGGTTTATTAAAGCAGGAAGTGTGCCAAAGAGGCGCGCCTAAAAACCAAGATAAATCTTGCATTGGCCAACCAACCTGTGTACAAAAAATCAAACTTAACCTAACCGTTTTGAGGACACCATGACCAATGTCCAAGACCTACGCCCGCGCACACCGCAAGCGCCCGCAAAAATGACGCTGGATATGATTACCACCGTTGCCAATGGCCTCACCTTGGTGCGGGCCGTGGGTGCCATTTTTTTGGCAACCCTGCTTTATACAGATACCATAGACCCCGCAGCTGCCGTCATCTTTTTTGGCGTGCTGGCACTGACTGACTTGCTAGACGGTGTGTATGCCCGCCATACCAACAGTGCCACACCGTTTGGGGCTTCTATCGACCCCATGGCCGATAAGGTGCTGGTGGCGTCTGTCCTGCTTGCCACCTTGCATACGGGGCTTGTGCCATTGCTGGCCATTTGGCTGATGCTGGTGCGCGATATTGTGACAGAATGGGCCAAAAGCTGGGCCGTGACCCAAAACAGCAAGCCCATAGCTGTGCTGTGGCTGGCCAAAGTGAAGACCGCCCTGCAAATGGTGCTGTGTGCCATGGTATTGGCCCACCCCTTTGTGGCCAGCCACACCCCTAACTATGCCCCATTTGTCGGCAGTACCATTTGGCTGCTGGCGTGGGTAACAGTAGGGTTTACGCTGTGGAGTGCGTGGGGGTATCTCCGCGCGGCTTTTCCGCAGTAGCCTTGCAAGGCAAACGCCCCCACTTTGTGGGGGCGTTTGTTATGGCGCTTCATTAGGCTGTGAATGAACCACCTGCCAGCCATTTTTAAGCAGGAAATGCGCCAAAATACCTATTGACGCACCTATCTTTTTAGTATACAAACTGCAGCGAGAGGTGTATCTCTCCGTATCTTTTCTTTTTTCAACCTCCTACAATGGAGCTTCCCTATGCAACCAACCTCCATCCTTGGACTGGAAATGCACTTGGCGCCTGTGGTATATGCTTATCTGCTGGCCCCTGCCAAGCCCATGTTTGGCAATGGCTTGCTGGTGAATTTTGAGTTGTGGCCCGACAGCGCTCAAGCCAACCGCCATCCTGCCCAAATCCTGTTTGCGTTGACCGTCCTCAAGGGGGC
>JBAQUW010000096.1:0-11332 GCA_049297755.1 Alphaproteobacteria bacterium | reverse complement strand
GCCAAATACGCCGCCGCCCAAGCCGAACAAAAGCAGAAAGAAGCTGAACAACGCCGTCAAGCCCGCCTTGGCACCCCTGTGGCCAAAGTGGAAGGCGTTACCGCCATTGTGGCCAGCGACAACAACCGCAAAACATTAAGCGTGGGCGACGATTTCCGCAACAAAGGCGGCAAACCCGTACCCAAAGAAACTGGCCAAAAACGTGGCCGTAACGCGTATATGGACGATTTGGTCCAACGTGGCCGCACCATGGGCAGCCGCAGCAAAGGCGGCCGTACCAATCGGGGCGAACAAAACCCCGATGCCAACCGTGCTCCCGCCGAGAAAATTATCCGCGACGTGCAGGTGACAGACTTCATCACCGTGCAAGAGCTGGCCAGCCGTATGGCAGAAAAAGGCAGCGATGTGGTGAAAAAGCTGATGATGATGGGCGAAATGGTGACATTGACCCAAACCATCGATGCTGACACCGCCACCGTGATTGTCACCGAATTTGGCCACACCGTGAAGCGTGTGAGCGAAAGCGATGTGGAAGCTAGTATTGCTACCGAAGCCGATGCCGATGCCGACCTACAAACCCGCCCCCCCGTGGTCACCGTGATGGGCCACGTAGACCATGGTAAAACTACCCTGCTCGATACCATTCGCAACGCCCATGTGGTGAAAGGCGAAAGCGGCGGCATTACCCAGCACATTGGGGCATACCAAGTGGTGGTGCCGGGCAGTAACCGCAAAATTACGTTCCTCGATACCCCAGGCCACGCCGCCTTTACCGCCATGCGTGCCCGTGGCGCTCAAGTAACCGATGTGGTGATTTTGGTGGTGGCCGCCGATGATGGCGTGATGCCCCAAACCATTGAAGCCATTCAACACGCCAAAGCGGCGGGTGTGCCCATGGTGGTGGCCATTAACAAAATGGATAAACAGGGTGCCAACCCTCAGCGCGTGAAAAACGAACTGCTGCAACACGAAGTGATTTTGGAAGATTTTGGGGGCACGGTGCCGAGCGTTCCCGTCTCAGGCCTTACCGGCATGGGCTTGAAAGAGCTGGAAGAAGTGGTGCTGCTGCAAGCCGATGTGCTGGATTTAAAAGCCAACCCCAACCGCATGGGCGAGGGTGTGGTGGTAGAGGCCGAGCTGGACAAAGGCCGTGGCCCCGTGGCCACCGTGGTGGTGCAACGTGGGACTGTGAAAACTGGCGATATTGTGGTGGCAGGCAGCGTCTATGGCCGCGTCCGCACCTTGGTGAGCGACCGTGGTGAGAATTTGAAATCCGCTGGCCCCTCTACCCCTGTAGAATTGCTGGGCTTGCAAGGTGTTCCCGCCGCAGGCGATACCTTTGTGGTGGTGGAAAACGAGCGCAAGGCCAAAGAAGTGGCCAGCCACCGCGAACAAAAACAACGCGAGAAAGCCCAAGCCAGCCGTAAGCTGAGCCTCGATAACCTGTTCGACCGTATGGCCACCGCCGACAAAATGGATTTGAACATTATTGTGAAGGGTGATGTGCAAGGCAGTATCGAAGCCATTCGCCATACCTTGGTGCAGCTTGATACCCCACAAATTAAAGTGAACGTGATTTCTAGCGGTGTGGGTGTGGTGACAGAAACCGATGTGAACTTGGCCATGGCTGGCCACGCTATTATCTGCGCCTTCCATGTACGTGCCGATGCCACCGCCCGTCGCATTGCTGAACAGCATGGCGTGGAAATTCGGTACTACGAGATTATCTATAACCTCATCGACGACATGAAAAACGCCATGGCAGGTTTGCTAGCGCCCGAGGTGGTGGAAGAACACTTGGGCCGTGCCAATGTGCGTGCCGTGTTTAAAATTGGCAAAAAAACCGTGGCTGGCTGTATGGCCACCGATGGCTTGCTCACCCGTGGTGCCAAGGCCCGCTTGCTGCGCGATGGCAAGGTGATTTACACAGGCACCATCGATACCCTGCGCCGCGAAAAAGACGATGTGAAAGAGGTGAAAGCAGGCTTTGAATGTGGTATTATGCTCGCCAAGTTTGAAGATGTGAAAGAAGGCGATATGATTGAGTGCTTCAAACTCAACGAGGTGAAGAAAACCTATGCAGACCTTGAAAAAATGGTGGCCGATGAGAAAAAACTCACCGATGCCAAAGATAAAGCCGCTGCCGCAGCTGCTAAAGCTTAACACTGCGCTTACGTCGTCATGGCGAGCCCACTCTATCGGGCGTGGCCATCTCGTGCATACCGCAGTCCAACGTATTGTTTCAGAGATTGCTTCGCTGAAGCTCGTCATGACCATGGCGTTGCTAAGTGCATGCTTGTGGGCGCTGCCTGCCCACGCCTGCCGCTGTAGCAAGCTAGAAGTGGCCGATGCCTTGGCCCAAGCCGATTTGGCCGTTGGCGGCCTCATCATTGCTGCCCAATTGCACGAGCAAGGCCCCTTGGCTGGCAAGGTGACGTACGATTTGCGCATCACCTCCACCCTCAAACTCACCACCCCCACCAGCCGCGTGGTGAAAGTGATAAGCACAGGCCAAAACACCAGCTGCGAACTGTTTTTTAAAGTAGGGCAAGAGTACCGCCTGTTTTTACAACAGGCCAGTACAGGCGTGTACCAAGCCAGCACCTGCGCCAACACGGTGCGCTACACGGGCGCCACAGGCATGCGTGACGATATCCGCGAACGTGAGTACTGGCAACGCTTTGCCACCCCCGCCCACTAATGGCGGTTGAAAGTGTGTTGTTGCTGTTGGCGGCGTATTTTTGCACGTCGGCCTTCTCTGCGGCCTTAGGCATGGGCGGCGGCATGATGATTACCGCCGTGCTGGCTACCATGCTCCCCATTCATGCCGTTATTCCCGTGCAAAGCGCCATGTTGTTTTTCAATACAGGCTACCGGTTATGGCTGTATCGCCGCCATGCGGTATGGGGCGTGGCGTGGCCGTTTTTAGTAGGGTTGGCCGTTGGCAGCACATTGGGGGCTGTGGTTTATACCCAGTTGCCCGTGGCATGGCTAGAACTGGCCGTAGGCCTTGCCATGTTGCTCACCACATGGTGGCCCAAACGCCAACACCCTTCTGCCCTTTTTCAAGCCCCTGCAGTGCGGGTGGGGGTGGGCGCTGTTCATGGCTTTTTAAGCAGTGTGTTGGGTATTGGCGGCTTGTTACAAGCCATCGTGGCGCGGGCAGGTTTGGCGCGGCAGGCGTTTATTGGCACGTTCTCCTTGCTCATGTGGGGCAGCAACATCTTCCGTGGCATCGGCCTATGGTGGGGTGGTGCCAGCATTACGCCCTATATTCTCCTCATTCTCTGCGCTATTCCCATCGGCATGTTGGGCGCCCACGCCGGTAAACGGTTTCTCGATGGCCTGAACGAGCGCTACTTCCGCCTGCTGCTCAAAAGTTTTATGACCATCACAGGCGCACTCATGCTCTGGCGCGCTGCCACCACATGGGGCTTAAGTTCATTTTAACAAGCATCTTGAATACAATTTTATTTTGCCGTATATAACAAGCCAACGTGCCTACACCTCCTCTTTTCCAACCTGAAAAGGAACAACCTATGACCCTGACTCTTGAGACCGCCATGGAAAACCTCACGGCCACCATGGCCAAAGTCGAGGACGACACCTCCAAAAGCTGGGCCGCCTGCATGGCCTTGGCGTATCGTCTGCGCAGTTTTGGTGTATTTGCGTGTGATGCGCATGACTTGGCCTACCACATCCGCCACACCTTGCGGCTGGCTATGGCCGACGACGCCCGCAATCTCGACTTGTTCTATGAGAGCGACGCCGCCCTGCTGCGCTTGGCCACCGAAGGCTTTACGGCCTTGGGTGCCGTAGAAAAATCTCCGCATGAAACGTATAAATACATGTTGGGCTACCACCCTGATTACTTCACCTATTATCACGCATTGGTAAAGCTGCTCATCACCAACGGTTGGCTGAATGCCTATGATTCGCCTAGCTTTCATAGAAGGGCGCACACTTGTTTTAGCAACGGTATCAGCAAAGTAGAGTTCGCAAAAACAGGAATAAATCTCGCACAGATCACTCCTGGCATTCTGTTATATGAATGCCATAACGACATTGCTCTCAACTTTGATGATATCATGTTGGCTGATGAGCATCCCAAATCCAAATACCCTATGCATGCAGCTCTGCGCCGCATCTTCCGCGCCCAGCGCAAAGCCGCTTAAGTCAACGCCCCCTGTAAAAAGGGGGCGTTGTTTTATTTCAATCGCTTCAAATACACAATCTCAGGGTCGTTCTCATCTTTCACCACAATGTGCCCCACGCGCTTGTAGCCAAGCTTTCCGCACAAGGTTTGCATGGGCACGTTGGTTTGGTTCACCGCCATAAACAATTTACCCCGCCCAAAAAGTTCTTCTGCCTTATGCACCAAGCTGGTGCCAATGCCTTTGCGGCGGCAGGTTTCGTCCACAATCACCAGCGAAACCGTGTTCTCGTCAAAAAATCCATAAAGTTCGGCAATCAAAATGCCTACTATTTTAGCATCTAATTTAGCCAACAGCACATCGCCCCGCTCAACTTTACGTTTAAGCGAAGGTCCGCTGCCCGATACAACTGGCAGCGACGCCAAACTTTTCCGTTCAGCAGGCGTCGCTGGTTCAATTGTAAACCCAGGCTGGCTTGGCGCCGCCCGAGCCATGGAATTTAGTCAACATTCCATTCGCAGGTGTGGCAGGCATCGATAGGTTCGTACAACGAAGGTGCCTTGCAGCTCAAGTCGCTGCAACCAGCAACTACCAACGCCACAGCGGCAAACATGATTTTGGCCATGTGATTATCTTTCTGTTTGTTAGGTTTACCAATGGCCCGAAAACCGCAGATAGCTTTATAAAAACTAACCCGCAACCCGAGCCGCCGACTTGCCGTAATGCTCCAAAAATGCCGTATGGCTTTCATAGAACATGCGTAAATCGTTGATACCATACTTCAACATGGCCAATCTTTCAATACCGCATCCAAAGGCAAAGCCCTGAAAAGTATTAAAATCGATATTTCCTTCGCGCAACACGTTGCGGTGCACCATGCCCGCACCCAAAACTTCCAGCCAACCGGTACTTTTGCACACGCGGCAGCCTTGGCCTTTGCAAAACAGGCATTGCAGGTCTACTTCGGCACTGGGTTCGGTGAAGGGGAAGTAATGCGGGCGCAAGCGCATGGTGGCATTGGTTTCAAAAAAGTCGTTCAAAAATTTCTGCAACGTGCCCTTCAAATGCCCAAAGGTCAGCCCTTCTTCCACTGCCAAACCTTCCACTTGGTGGAACTGCGGGGTATGGGTCAAATCGCTATCGCGCCGATACACGCGTCCAATGCTCATAATCCGCAATGGCGGCTTGTGCGCCAACATAGTGTGAATTTGCACATTGCTGGTTTGGGTGCGCAGCACTTTGCGCACGCCTGTCGCGTCAGGCTGTACATAAAAGGTATCGTGGTCTTGGCGGGCAGGGTGGTCGGCAGGAATGTTGAGCGCGGTAAAGTTATAATAATCCGTCTCCACCTGCGGGCCCGTGGCATGGCTAAAGCCCAAACGGGCCAAAATAGTGCCCACTTCTTCCATGGTGGCACTAATGGGGTGAATTTTGCCCGTGTGGTGCACCGCAGGGGGCAGGGTCACGTCCACGGTTTCCGCTGCCAATTTGGCATTCAGGCTTGCCTCTTCCAACACCGTTTTGCGGGCGGTCAGGGCCGTTTGCACGGCGTCTTTCACCACGTTCACTTCCGCGCCATAAGCTTTGCGTTCTTCAGGCGCCAAAGTGCCCAATTTCTGCAATTCCAAGGCAATGGTGCCCTTTTTGCCCAGCAAACTCACGCGTACCTCATCCAAGGCGTCTAACGTCCCCGCCGCCGCAATGGCAGCCAAGCTGGTGTTCTGTAATTCCAATAATGTACCCATACCCCGAATGTGGCAGAAAATGGGTGTTTTGTCTAGGGTGTTTTAGGGTTTGGGCGGGGTGGTGTAGCGTGGGGAAATTTCATCGTAGGGTTTGCCCTCTGCAAGGGGGTCGGTAAACACAGGTTCATAAGTTCCGTCGGGTAGTTTGCGGAACATCAGGTTATTATAATGCAAGTCAACGTATGCGTTGGTATAATGTACGAGAGAATTGATAATTCCGACCCAGTTTTTAAAATCCTGAGTATTTTTAGTATTTTGCTTTATGTATTCTATGATTGTTCCAAACTTATCGACCTGAATATGCGGAAATAATTCTCGAAATAGAGCCATGGCGGGCTTATAGTTCCGATAAAATTGAGAATAAGGTGAGTTTTGCGGAAGTTCACCAAGGTGTACAAGAGGTTCCATAATAATATAAATACCATCTGGGGTATCAACAATAGCATCAATACGCGGTAAAAAAGAGTTATCGGGGTATTCAATGCAGGCGCGCGCGTAGGGCATGTAACCTTTGTCATCAATCCCAACTTTTTTTATGACGTGTTGTCCACAATGACTTCGCCATAATCCTTGAATATAACCGCCACCAACTTCTATTTTTGACGCTAATTCTGGGTTTGATAACCTATTTTGAAATGATTCTGCCGTTAATTGATTATCTTCAATATCAGGGCGAGAGGAACTTTTTCTACTATCAGTCAATAGTGTGGATAATAATGCAGTGGGCGGCCGCTCTGGCATCCCATTCTTCCCATTCATGAGGCCACTCCATAGCACATGGATATCGCCTTTGGAACCCTCCCATAACGGTTCTGGCACATCAGCAGGGGCAGGCCCTTCCTGCGCTAAGGCAGCCGCCAGTGCGGCTTGTTGCTCAGGCGTTTCTAGCTTAGGGGGATTAAGGGCCTGAGAAAGCGTGGCCAACCAGTCCATTTGGTTGGGCGTTAAAGGGCTATCGCCAGCATCAAGCTGGTCGTCGTCTGTTCGTTCAAAATCAGCATCGCGTAGCATGTTGTGCCCTTTCTGCTGTATTTATGAGCAAAAGCGCAAATATCGCAAGGTGAGTGCTGACAAAAAACTGACACAAAAAAGGGAGCCAGAGTTCTTCAATCCTGTCAGGAATATGGATATGCGCTTGTGAGGCGTGCAATAAGCCTCTGTCAACCAAAGAGGTATGCGTTATGGTTATTCAATTCCGCAAATGTTCTCCAGCAGTGGCGGCAGCGCTGGCTGGTTTGTCTGCCGCCGCTTGTGGCCATGCCCCAGCACCTGTGCCTCATACCCCTCTCGTAGCGCCTCCGACAGTTGCGGCTAAGCCCATTGTGAAAATAAGCACGACTGCGACTATGCCTGTTGTAGGTGGGCATGCAGATACGGTGGGTATCAATAGATTTGTGGATGCTTGTATTGCATCTGGCGGTACTGAAAACGAACAAAGCAGCGGCCATACCATTAAACTTCAATGTCATAATGCAAGCCAACCATTGCCAACTTTAGGATTATCTCCCACTTTGGCTGCACTACACATGGAAGCCCACACGCAAGGATTAACCGCAGAAGCGTTAGCTGCTTTGGCCCAAGCAACGGTAGATGCTTGTGCAGGGCGTGGATTTAGAATGACGCGACTCTCTGTAGAGCCTTTCCACACCACAGGTAAAGGTATTGTGACAGCAGATTGCCGAAAAGAGCGTGATTAACAAAAAAGGGAGCCAAGCTCCCTTTTTTAAGCGGTAGTAAGCCTTACTTGCTCAACGCAGCCTTCGCTTGGGCCACAATGGCGCCAAAGGCAGCGGCATCGTGCATGGCCAGATTGGCCAACACTTTGCGGTCCATCTCAATGTTGGCTTTTTTCAGGCCATTGATGAAGGTGCTGTAGCTCATGTCGTGCAAGCGGGTGCCAGCGTTGATACGTTGGATCCACAAAGCGCGGAACGTGCGTTTTTTGTCGCGACGGTCTTTGTACGCGTATTGCAGGCCTTTTTCTACCTTCTCGCGGGCAACCACATAGCAGTTGTGGGCGCGGCCACGGTAGCCCTTGGCCATAGAAAGAATTTTTTTGTGTTTGCGGCGGTTACCAGCACCATATGCGGCATGTGTCATGTGAAAATCTCCTTA
This sequence comes from Alphaproteobacteria bacterium, assembly GCA_049297755.1. GTDB lineage: Bacteria > Pseudomonadota > Alphaproteobacteria > UBA2136 > JAPPOO01 > JBAQUW01. Next base: position 3,318 of record JBAQUW010000096.1, on the reverse strand, counting down.
ATTCTTCAATTACGCTTGGGCCTGAGCGGCTGCCACTTTGGCGGCTGCCATGCGTTTCAAAAACTTGGTGCGCTTTTTCTTGGCACCCAAAGCAGGAACCAATTTGTTCACCATGGCGTAGTTGCTGTCGTTCACATAGGTGGTACCAGCCAGTTTAGCGGCTTTGTGGTGGCCACGACGTGACAAAAAGTGCCCGTGGTTACGGATGCTCCGCAAAATTTTGCCGTTAGCGGTGGATTTTTTGAAGCGTTTGGCCGCAGCGCGACGCGTCTTCATTTTGACTTTCGCCATAGATTTTACCCTTTGTTAGATTGCTCCAGCCCAAGGTGGAAGCCATTTGTTATGGCGTCACTTTTACAGGGACCCGCTGAAGGTAGGCGGTTTATAGGCTATTCCTTCCCCGTTGTAAAGCCCCTTGTGGAAAAAATAGTCTTGATTTGCATAGGGTTATTCTGCTATGAGTGCACCTGAGTGATCCATCTGGACCGTTACACAGGCCCATCAAGGGTTCACTCTTCGCCGCCCTTCGGGGCATTTCACGTCCCATTTTTGGGGGAATACCATGACGAAAACTTATACGGCTGAACAGTCTGCCAACCATGCCAAAGCTGCTCAGGGAATCTTGAAGGCCATGCCGCAGGGTAGCTCGCCCAAGGAGATGGCCGATAAGATTGTCCGCACGCTCAAGCGGCCGTGTTTTACTCGAGATGTCAATGAGCGCATTGCCATCCGTCTGATGATGGGCTGCGAGACCCGGCTGGCTAATCCCGAGCTGGTGGAAGATCTCCATGAAGAGCTCGATGCGTTGGATAAGTCAATTCGGCGCCGGTTGGGTGAAGCGCGGGCACGGCAGGTAAGTGAGCATTCTCAAAACTTGCGTGCCACCCATACGCGGATTGTTCGTGAAAACCCTTATGGGGAAATCGGCAACCGAGATCCTTCTGTCGCCAAGCAATAGAGGATTGGAACCGCTTCGGCGGTTCCTTTTTTATGCCGTTTTATGCAAAATACTTAACAAGTTGGCCAACACCCGCCGCTGGTCAGTCCGTGGCACCACGGCGTCAATCATGCCATTTTTTTCCAAATATTCGGCAGTTTGGAAACCGTCAGGCAAGTTTTCGCGCACCGTTTTCTCAATCACGCGCTTGCCCGCAAAGCCAATCATGGCGCCGGGTTCGGCCAATTGCACATCGCCCTGCATGGCAAAGCTGGCGGTAATGCCGCCCGTGGTGGGGTCGGTCAGTAAAGCAATATAAGGCAGTTTGCGCATTTTCAGTTCCTGCAAGGCAGCCGTGGTGCGGGCCATTTGCATGAGGGAATGCGTACCCTCTTGCATCCGCGCCCCACCGCTGGCGGTGATAATCAGGAGTGGCAAATTGCCTGCCACCGCCGCCTGCGCGGCTGTCACAATCGCTTGTCCCACCGCCCGCCCCATGCTGCCGCCCATAAAGGCAAAATCCATGGCCATCACCACCAATTTTTGCCCGCCAATAGCACCCTGCACCACGCGGAAGGCATCGCGCTGGTTTAATGCTTTCCGCGTACTCACCAAACGGTCTTTGTATTTTTTGCTATCTTTAAAGGTCAAGGGGTCATCGCTTAACTCTGGCACGGCCACGGTGGTAAAACCTTCGTCCAGCAGTAAGCCAAGGCGCGTGTCAACATCCAACCGCAAATGGTGGCCACACGCCGTGCACACATTCAGGTTGGCAGTTACATCGCCCTCATACAACATGTGCCCGCAGGCGGGGCATTTTTGCCAAATATCGGCAGTCACGTCCTTCTTGCGCTCGGTGGCAATACTAGGCCGTGTGATGCTACGTAACCAATTCATAACCTGCTTTATGCCACAGTTTTTTAACTTTTGCACGCGGCTGTTGGTGGTGAAGGTCTCGTCATGGCGAGGGCGGGAGCAACGCGACCAACCGCGGCCATCTCATGCATAACACGGTCTTTAGATGTGAGATGGCCATGGGGCGCCGCTACGCGTGCTTCCTCGCCATGACGACAGAGTTGCAATTTTTTGCGCTTTGCCCTAATTTGCAGCCATTCATTATAAAGGAGAAAACCCATGAGCTTACTCAACGTGCCCGCTGGCAAAGATGTACCGAATGATGTGTATGTGATTGTTGAAAACGTAGCCAATGCCGCTGGCATTAAATACGAAGTGGATAAAGACACGGGCGCTTTGTTTGTCGACCGCTTTGCTCCCATGCCCATGGTTTACCCCGCGCACTATGGTTACATTAACCACACCTTGGGTGGCGATGGCGACCCAATTGATGCGTTTGTTTACACCGATATTGCGGTGCTACCAGGCAGCGTTGTGCGTTGCCGTCCTATCGCAGTATTGCACACGGAAGATGAAAGCGGGACAGACCCCAAAGTGATATGCGTGCCCGTCACCAAACTCGACCGCCGTTTTGAAAGTGTGGCTGAATTGTCTGATCTTCCCGTGCTGTTCAAAGAGCAGCTGGAAGAGTTTTACAAACACTATAAAAACTTAGAAAAAGGCAAGTGGGTCAAGGTTTCTGGCTGGGGTAATGCCGCCGAAGCCAAAGCCGTGATTGTGGACGGTGTGAATAATCACGCAAAATAATTGTGGTATAAAAAACACATGGGCGCAGAAAACTGCGCCCTTTTGTTTGTGCATCGCAAAATACCTCTTGGCGTATGCAAGTTGTGGCCGTAACATGAGCACACCCAAACACATCTACATCAACAAAAACATAAGGAGCAGAGACATGTCTCACATGCCTCGTTATACAGCTGGCGTACTTGCCGGACTTGCTGCTGCCTTTGCTGTCACCTCAGCAAACGCCGATAGCATTTTCGACGTAAGCCGCACCACGACCATCTCGACATCTAACGTGTCGGGTTCGGTTATTATCAGCAACTCGTCTATTGTTTCAGTATCGGCAGCACCCGCTATTGAAATTAGCGCAGCCACCATTGCCAGCAACACCATTACGGTGAACAGCGGCTCAACCCTGAGCTCTGGCGCAACCACAGCCACCATGCTGGTTGCTGATGATGCCAACATTGGCACCACCATCAACGTGAGCGGCACTGTGACCAACGTGGGCACAGGCGGCGCGTTTGAAGTAAGCGATACCGCTTACACAGGCGTTGTCACCATTCGTAACACGGGCACTATCAGCGGTTCTATTGACACCGCAGCTGGTTCTGATGTGCTGACCAACACTGGCACCATTACGGGTGATATTGATGTTGGCAACGGTACCAACACCATTACCAACACTGGCGGCACCATTACGGGTGCTATCACTGGTGGTACGGGTGCTGACTCAATTTACA
>JBAQUW010000095.1:0-4509 GCA_049297755.1 Alphaproteobacteria bacterium | reverse complement strand
CCCGCACGTTGGCCAATACCGGTTCGGCAGGGGGGATGATGTCATCCACCCAGATCAGGTGCCACCCGAACGAGGTTTTCACCGGCGCGCTGAGGGTGTTAACAGGAAGGGCGAAAGCGGCTTCGGCAAAAGCTGGCACCACATCGGTGGCGGCAATGATGCCCATATCGCCACCTTTCCCTTTGCCGGAGGGATCGATCGTGTGGGCTTCGGCCTGTTGGATGAAGGCCTCGCGGGTGGTGATTTGCTGGGTCAGTTCCACCGCTTTGGCGCTTTCGGCCACCACAATATGGCGCACATGGCGGCGTTCAGGTTGTTGGTAGCTTGCTTTGTTGGCGTTGAAGTGTTCGTCAATTTGCCCGTCCGACAGGGTAATGGTGCCGGCCATGGTTTCGGGGTTCAGGGTAAGCACCTTGAAGCTGCGTTTTTCAGGGATGGCATAGGCAGGGCTGTTGGTGGTGTAAAAACCTTGAAGGGTTTCCTCGGTGGGTTGTTCAACCCCGGTGACGGCCGTGGGGGCAAGCGTGAAAGCTTCCACCGTGTAGGTGGTTTCGGCATCTTTCAAAATGGGTAAAATGGCCTCGGCTTTGGGTTGGGGAAGGGCCAGAAGGTCGGCCATCATGGCCAGGCCGAGTTGTTCGCCCAGCATCTTTTCATACGCCCGCGTTGTCATGCCTTGGGCCGTCAACATGCGTTTATAACGTTCCGGGCTGAAGACGCCGTTTTGCTGAAACACCTCGGTGTTGCTAATTTCAGCCCGCAGCACGCTGGCGGCGGGGGTGAGTTCCAGTTCGGCCGTGGCGGCATTCAACACGTGGCGGTGCACCAGTTCGGTCAGCACCATCTGGGGCACGTTCAACTGTTCCAGTTCGGCGGGGGAAGGGGCCTTGCCCATCATTTGGCCAACCACCTTCACGCGGTTACGGTAGACGGCATCCACTTCGCTGAGGGGGATTTCCCGCCCGTTGACGGTGAGGGCCGCGCCGCCGCTGCTGCCACCGATATAATCCTGCACGCCCCACATGGCAAAGCTGACCACCAACAGCCCCAGCAGCCATTTGGTGAGTTTGGTGTCGGCCATATTGCGGAAGAACTGCAGCATAATCTATCTCCTTATAATCGGCGCAATCTGCCACCAGTGGGCCGTGTACGCAACCCCGCCGCTTAATGTGCGGGCAGGTGTGCTTGACGCCCACCTAAGCCGCTAGTAAGAGTGTACGCATGACAGCGCTGCTTTTTCTCGTGAATGCTTTGGTGGCCCTTGGGCTGATTATCCTTATTTTGCTCCAGCGGGCCGATACGGGCGCAGGTGGGGCTTTTGGGGGCGGCGGGGCCATTCAGCCGGTTATCCGGAACCCCTTGGCCAAGCCCACCGCCTTTTTGGCAGGGATATTTTTGTTGACCAGCCTGTTGATTGCCTACACGCAACAAGGTGCCGGGCACCATGCCAGCGTGGTGGAAGAGGGTGCCGAGGCTTTGCCTGAAGCCACGCTTCCCGCAGCCGAATTGCCCATCAGCCTGGAAGGTGCCAACGGCTCCAGTTTGCCGGCGCCTGAACTTCCTGCGGTGGCCCCTGCGGCTGCGGTAGCCGCCAGCCCCACGGAGACATCTGTGGCCCCATGACGCTGCTGAACCTTGCCTTTCAAGCCGCTCACGGGCTAACCCGGAGCGGCTTTTCCTCTGCCATTTTCAAACGAAAGACCTACCGATGACCACTCTGCCACCGGCCCACCCCGGCCTCGCCAAACTTGCCAAAACCCATTACATCTTTGTCACCGGCGGGGTGATGAGCAGCTTGGGCAAAGGCCTCACCGCCAGTGCATTGGGCGCTATTCTGCAGGCCCGGGGCTTTACCGTGGTGCAACAGAAGCTCGACCCCTATTTGAACATAGACCCCGGCACCATGAGCCCCTTCCAGCACGGCGAGGTGTACGTGACCGACGATGGTTGCGAAACGGATTTGGATTTAGGGCACTACGAGCGCTTTACAGGGGTGGCCACCAGCCGCAGCAGCAACATTACGGCGGGTCAAATTTATTGGGATATTTTGCACAAAGAACGCAAAGGCGATTACTTGGGCAAAACCGTGCAAGTGGTGCCCCATGTGACCAACGAGATCAAGGCGTTCATTGCGCGCATGGAAGGGGCTGCGGATTTCAGCATTGTGGAAATTGGCGGCACGGTGGGCGATTTGGAAAGCGGGGCGTTTTTTGAGGCTATCCGACAGTTTGGTCGCGATGTGGGCGAACACGGGGGCTGGCACCGCACGTGCTATATGCACTTGGCATTTGCCCCCTATTTGAATGCGGTAGGAGAAATAAAAACCAAACCCGTGCAAAACGCGGTGCGCGATTTACGGCAAATCGGCATCCAAGCCGATATTGTGGTGGTGCGCAGCGAGGTGGAGCTTGGCCGTGCCGAGCTTGATAAAGTGGCCATGTTTGCCAACCTGCCTGTGACCCACGTGGTGGGATGCCCCGACAGCGATACGATTTACCGGGTGCCCGTCACCTTGCATCAGCATGGGTTGGATGAGGCCGTGTTGAGCCATTTTGACCTGAAGGGCGCTGAACCCGATATGGGCCGTTGGGAACATATTTCCAGCCTGGTGGCCAACCCGCCCAAGCGGATTAGCATTGCCGTGGTGGGCAAATATATTCAGCTGGGGGATAGTTACATCAGCCTGCATGAAGCCCTGTTGCACGGCGGTTTTGCCCACGATGTGAAGGTGGATATTGAATTTGTGGATAGCGAAACGCTGGAAACCATGACCGATGCTGAAGTGGCAACCCGCTTGGGCAAAGCCCATGGCGTGCTGGTGCCGGGCGGTTTTGGGGCACGGGGGACGGAGGGGAAGATGCGGGCCATCCGCTACGCCCGCGAGAATAAAATACCCTACTTTGGTATTTGTTTGGGGATGCAGCTGGCCGCCATTGAATTTGCCCGCCACGTGGCCGGGTTGGAAGGGGCGGGGAGTACCGAATTCACCCCCGACCGTGGCGCCCCCGCCCACCCCTTGATTTGCATGATGACGGAGTGGCACGCAGGCGACACCAAGCGCCAAGGCAGCGCCACCGATTTGGGCGGCACCATGCGGCTGGGGGCCTACCCCTGCAAGATTGACCAAGGCAGTTTGGCCGAGGCCGCGTATGGCAGCGCCGCCATTTCCGAACGCCACCGCCACCGCTACGAATTCAACCCCCACTACCGCAAGGCGTTGGAAAAGGTGGGCTTGGTGTTTTCAGGCACCAGCCCCACCGACCCCGATTTGGTGGAAATTGTGGAACTGCCTAAGGCCGTGCACCCCAGCTTTTTTGCCTGCCAGTATCACCCCGAATTCAAAAGCCAACCGCTGAAACCCCACCCCCTGTTTGCAGCGTTTGTGGGGGCGGCGGTGAGGGGCAGTGTTTGAGTGTTGAAGTAACTGAGTAACGAAGTGAAATTACAAACCCATCTCGGCGCGCAATTGATCAGAAGTATCAACATATCCTCGGGCGATTTCGGCTTCATCATAAAGTCTGCGAGCTTGTACAAATGCTGTGTGTAACCACGCTGTACGCACATTTAATGTTTTAGCGGCACTAGCTTGCTGAGCAATTTTATGAATAAGTGGGTGAGGTTTAGAAGGTGTAGGCGAAGTTATACCAAACCCGTTGAACAGGGCCTCGGCAAGTTTAGTCTCTAAGGTTTCGCGAAGTAGTTTGCTACGAATTGGGCCATCAATATTATCAATGCCTATGTTGCTCATCAAACTGCGAGTCATGGTAGCATACTGACGGGCGCGTTCATCACTGCCGAGTACAGTCGCCAACTCTTCGATTGAGATTGGGGTAAGATCCAATTTTCCCATCACACATCTCCTTACATGGCCGTAAGTTACGCCGTGCAAGGCGGTTTGGCAAGAGTCTTAAGTATTTGATTTTAAAACCTTAAAATATGCCGTCACTTTAGGCCCCACGCGGGTGAGTTGCACGATGCCGTGGATATCGGCCTCCAACTGGCGCCGCAGCACGGTCAGGGCGTTTTCGGCAATGTCGCCGTTCATCATCACACGGTTGATGACGGCATCCAGCGCCGTATCCGAGCTGTTGGCGTGAATAGTTGCCATGCTGCCCTCGTGCCCTGTGTTGATGGCCGAGCAGAACGCGAAGGCGTTTTCCTTGCGGATTTCCCCCAGTAAAATACGGTCGGGCCGCATGCGCAAACAGGCGTTCAAAATCTCGCGGATTTCCTTCCCCGTCGGGTCTCGGTTGGCGCCGCCAAACACCAAACCGGCGCAGTTTTGGTGGGGCACATCCAGCTCCGGCACGTCCTCCATGGTAATCAAGCGCTCATGCAGGGGGATGTGCTTCAACGCGGCGTTCATGAAGCTGGTTTTCCCCGTGCTGGTACCGCCGGAGATAAGGATGGTGCGATTTGTTTTAATGAAATCAACAATCTGCGCCCGGGTTTCCGGCGGCATCTCAAAGCTTTCCAGCGTGTAATCTTTGCGGTGGGCAATCCGCACTG